>NZ_JAKGUE010000001.1:300000-384597 GCF_021568795.1 Dethiosulfovibrio faecalis | reverse complement strand
GGGCAGATAGGCCGGAGGTGGAAGCGCGGCAACGCGTGGAGCTGACCGGTACTAATACGCCGAGGCCTTAACCTCTTTTTGTTTTCTTTGTTCCTTGTCTTGGTGCTTTATATAGTTTGGAAAGATTCTTGGTGGCTTTTGCGGAGGGGGTACACCCGGTCCCATGCCGAACCCGGCAGTTAAGCCCTCCAGCGCCGATGGTACTGCGATTCGCTTCGTGGGAGAGTAGGTCGCTGCCAAGAGTCTTTTCTATTTTTTCTACTACCAGCCCCGATCATCCTTCGATGGTCGGGGCTGGTAGGTTATTATTCTGTATATTTCCTCTCCTGCGCCCCTCTTGAAAAGAAACTCCATCTCTGCTATACTCTCCAAGTCTTGAAGAAACGAGGACATCGCGGGGTGGAGCAGTTGGTAGCTCGTCGGGCTCATAACCCGAAGGTCGCAGGTTCAAGTCCTGCCCCCGCAACCAATATGCGGCGGTGTAGCTCAGTTGGCTAGAGCATACGGTTCATACCCGTAGTGTCACTGGTTCGATTCCAGTCACCGCCACCATCGAATTATTCAGCCCCTTGAGAGGGGCTTTCTTTTTTTGAGAGTATCTCCAAAATTGTTTGACTGAGTAGTTCTGCGATGATATCATCTCCTCGTTTAAAATGATGCCCGAGTGGTGGAATTGGTAGACACAAGGGACTTAAAATCCCTCGCCTGTAAGGGCATACCGGTTCGAGCCCGGTCTCGGGCACCAATATCGTTTTTTATCGTCTGTTAATGGCGGTATGGGAGGACTCCATGTGGAGTCCTCCCATTTTCTTGCCGGTTAAGTTGCATCGTGTTCGACGTCGTGATAAAGTTATTCTCGCTTTATTGCTTTAAAGTGAGGAGGAGCGACTATGAGCCATATTTTAAGACTTGATAAGAACGAGTGTCCTTATTCGATCCCTTCATACATAAAGGATGATGTCGATAGGGCCCTTCTATCCGTGGAACCCAACAGGTATCCCGATCCCTCTTACGGAGAGCTTCGTCAGGTGTTGGGAGATTATGTCGATTTTCCCGCAAGTTCAATCGTACCGGGAAACGGCGGAGACGAAATCCTATGGATGATCTTTGCTGCGTGGGTAAAACCTGGAGATACGGTGTTGACTTTGAATCCGTCTTTCTCTCAATACGAACATATGTGTAAGGTGTTCAAAGCCAGGTCTCTCTCGGTTCCCATGGTCTTCGACGAGACTGCTTTTAAGGTCTCGGTGGACGAGGCGGCTTTTATGGGGGCAATAAAAAAGGCTTCCCCGTCTTTGATACTCTTGGATTCCCCCAATAATCCCAGCGGGATGCTCCTCTCCGACGATTTTATAGATTCGGTGGTGCAGAACTCCTCCTGTCCCGTCATAGTGGACGAAGCCTACGGTGAGTTCGCCTCTAGGAGATATCTTGATCGTTTTACCACAAAGACTCTTCCCGAAAGGGTCTCCGTTTTGAAGACGATGTCCAAGGCATGGGGTATCGCCGGATTGAGGGTGGGGTGTCTCGTGACCTCAGAAAAGGTATCCCGTTTTCTGAACGATCTAAGGAGTCCGTTTAACATCAACGTATATTCCGAGGCAGTGGCCCTGACCCTGCTGAAAAATCGGTCTTGGCTGGAGGAGAGAATAAAGACCATCGTCTCGACCAGGGAAAAATTCAGAGAGTCCCTCGCGGAGATGTCTCGATGGAAAGCTCTACCCAGCGATGGCAACTTTCTCCTGGTCGATGGTCCTATACCTGGAGAGAAATCGGTCTCTATGTTGAGGGATCGACATGCTGATGTGAAGAGGTTTAATCTGCCCTGGGAGGGCGAGTGGGTCCGTATAACCGTAGGTACCGATGACGAGATGAATCGTTTGCTCTCTATAATGGAGAAACTGTAAATCCTTTCTTGTGTACTTGTAGACTCTATTGGTTGGTGATACTATGATGTGGAGATTTTGAAGATATCAGGAGGCAGGAAAGGAGGATTCAGGACGTGGAGAAATGGAAAGATCGTCTTACAGATCAGCTCTGTTCAGCCGTTCTGTCGTTAGAATCCCAGGAAGAGGTCTATTCGTTTCTGGAGGATATCGCCACTATCGGCGAGATAAGAGCGTTGGCGCAACGCCTTGAAGTCGCAAGGCTTTTACGTGATGGTTATACCTATCCTCAGATAGCTCAGCAGACCGGCGCCAGCACCGCCACTATAAGTCGGGTGAAAAAGTTCCTGGAATACGGTGCCGACGGTTACAGAATTGTCCTGGAACGCCTCCAAAAGGGCACAAAGGAATAATTCCGACATAATTACGAATCCTTTGGGGGAGGTCCGATGTCAGGACTTCCCCCAATTTGTCTCTCTATCTCTCGTCGTCTTATGGCAGCTCCGTCAGTTCTGTTGTAAAATACGGAGGCTGTCCCTAGGGAGGGTATTTCCCCTGGGTTCCATGTATGTGGTCGTGTGGACCTCACGGAGAGGTTCTTTTTTTTTCCCCTTTTATCCCGTCCGGAGGTGTGATAAAGGTGAGACGTTGTTCCGAGAAATTAGGGAAGACCTTACACCGTGCCGGCGTAAGACAGGGATGGTGGGATGCTAAAAGGATAGCGGTGGCAGTCTCCGGAGGAAGTGATTCAATGGCGTTGCTTTGGCTGATGCTTAACTGTTGGCCCAACGATATCTCTGTAATCCATGTCGAGCATGGGATAAGGGGAGATTCTTCAAAAGCGGATGCCTGCTTCGTCAAAGAACACTGCGAAAAGCTGGACATACCGTGTTGCGTAGTCTCGAGGAACGTCCCAGGCGAGGCCATGAAGGGAGAGTCCCTGGAACAGGCTGCTCGTAGAATACGCCACGAGGCCTTGGCGTCCAAGGCAGAGGAGATAGGATCGGATTTCGTGGCCCTGGCCCATAACTCGGACGATACTGTGGAGACCTTTTTTCTCAACCTGGCCAGAGGTTCCGGAGCCTACGGGCTTGCCGGAATTCCCGAGGTCAGGGATCGTTTCGTCCGGCCAGTCCTGGAGATCTCCAGGGATGAGCTGAGAGAGCTGCTGAAGGAAGTCGGATGGAGCTGGGTCGAGGACGAAAGCAATCAGGAAGACATCTATCTTCGAAACAGGATAAGACACGAGGTCCTGCCCCTCTTGGAGAAAAGGATAAACAGTGGAGTCCGTCGTCACGTTCTCTCATTGATCGAGGAGATGTCGGATCTCCGTAGGGAAGAAGAGAGAACCGCCTCCGACCTATCTCGTTCTCTGTTCTCCTTTATGCCTTGGTCTCTCTACTCTCTGGATAGATCCGGCGTGATGGATCTATCGAAAGGGCATAGAATTTGGCTCTTCCGTCACGTAGGTAGAGAGCTTGGACTGAGGACTTTGTCTAGACACAGGACGGAGATCCTTTCGGATCTACTGGAACGTTCTTCCAGATGGCGTTTTCAATGGTCAGAGGACGTCGAGCTATGTTGCTGCAAGGATCACCTTATATGGCTGACTAGAGAGTCCCTGGAGGAAAGGTCTTCCGAAACGATCGTTCTGTCCCTTACTAGAGGAGAATCGGAGTGGTTTGGAGAGGAGATCTCCTGGTCTTGTCTGGAGGAAGGAATCCCCTTCAGAGAAGGTCTCGTGGCCAACGTCCCTGTCTTGCCGAAGGATGGGGAATGCCTAATCGACGTAGTTCCTCTCTCTTCTATAAAAAATAAGGAGAAAAAAGCCGTAAGAGGTAGTTTCCCCTGGTGTATCGAAAACAAAATTCCCGTAGTGAGGATAAACGGAATACCCTATTGGTCTCCCAGGATCGGAAATTGGTTCGGGCGGTGGGTTTTTCCGCTGGATAGTGTAAAATGTGATGGTGTTTGTTCTATAAGGTTTACCCATCCCCGTCAGGGGTAGGAAGGAGAGCGTCGGATGGATTACGAGGTTGCCGGAACCCTCATAGACGAGGGAAGGCTAGCCCGAAGAGTAACGGAATTGGGAAAGGCCATAAGCGTCGACTACAACGGCAGGGAGCTCATCGTTATAGGAATACTTAGGGGAGCGGTCATTTTCATGGCCGATCTGGTTCGGGCTATAGACGATAATGTCGATGTCAGCATGGATTTTATGAGTGTATCCTCTTACGGGGACTCTACGAAGTCCAGTGGCGTGGTGCGCATAAACAAAGACCTGGATAACTCTATAAAGGACAAAGACGTTCTCATAGTGGAGGATATCGTCGATACGGGACTTACCCTTTCCTATCTCAGGAGGGTTTTGATGGAGCGAGGACCGAAAAGTCTGGCGATATGTTCCCTGTTAGACAAGAAAGAGAGGCGGATCGCCGATATCTCCGTCGATTACGTTGGCTTCGATATACCCGATCTTTTCGTCGTAGGATACGGTTTGGATTATGCGGAGAGATGGCGTAACCTTCGGTCGGTCCACTCGGTGGAGCCTACGGTCGAGGCATAGCTGGAAGGAGGTAAAAATTTGCAGCGATTGGTAAAGAACCTCGGGCTCTACCTGATCCTGATCGTTCTGGTTGTGAGTCTGGTAAACGTCTTTCTCTCGCCGGAACAGAGGGGGGTCAACGTAAGAGACCTGAGCTACAGCCAGTTTCTTCACGAAGTTGATAGCGGTCGTATAAAATCGGTGGTCATAAACGATTCCACCCTTACAGGCAAGACGGTGGACGGCAAGGATTTTGTCACCTACGTGATAGGGGCGGGAGATATCGCCCAGGACATCACTAAAAAAGGTGTGGACGTCAAAATAGCCCCTCCGCAGAGAAATCCCTGGTGGGTCACCATGATGTCCTCTTTGTTCCCGACGTTGTTGCTCATAGGGGTCTGGATTTTCTTCCTGTACCACATGCAGGGAGGTGGCGGGAAGGTCATGAGTTTCGCCAAGAGCAAGGCTAAGATGTTCCTGGACAATCGTCCCAAGGTCACCTTCGACGACGTAGCCGGATGCGACGAGTCTAAGGAGGAGCTTCAGGAGGTCATAGAATATCTGAAGGATCCGTCCCGTTTTACCAAACTCGGTGCCACCGTTCCCAAAGGGGTCCTTCTTCTCGGGCCTCCCGGTACCGGGAAAACCCTTCTGGCCAGAGCCTGTGCGGGGGAGGCTGCGGTACCCTTTTTCAGCACCAGCGGATCCGACTTCGTGGAGATGTTCGTAGGGGTAGGAGCCTCGAGGGTTCGCGATCTCTTCGAGCAGGCCAGGAAATATCAACCCTGTATAGTCTTCATAGACGAGATCGACGCGGTCGGAAGACAGAGGGGAGCAGGTCTAGGAGGCGGACACGACGAGAGGGAGCAGACATTGAATCAGCTCCTTGTGGAGATGGACGGATTCGACGAGAAGACCGGCATAATCCTGATCGCCGCTACCAACCGTTCGGATGTACTCGACCCCGCCCTGATGAGGCCGGGAAGGTTCGACCGTCATGTCGTGGTGGATCGCCCCGACGTCAGAGGGCGTAAGGCCATACTGGACGTCCATATAAAAGAGAAAAAACTGGACGAGTCGGTGAACCTCGAGGTGGTCGCCAAGAGAACTCCCGGTTTCGTGGGGGCCGACCTGGCCAACCTGGTAAACGAGGCCGCCCTATTGGCTGCCAGATCCGGCAAGGAGAGGATCTCAATGGACGAGCTGGAGGAAGGGATCGACCGTGTCCTGGCCGGTCCGGAGAGAAAGAGCCGTCTGATAGGAGAGAAGGAAAAGAATATTATCGCGTTCCACGAAACAGGCCACGCTTTGGTGGCGAAATTTCTTCCGGGATGCGATCCGGTTTATAAAATATCCATCATTCCCAGAGGCAGTATGGCCTTGGGCTATACCCTCCAGCTTCCGGAGGAAGATCGTTTCCTCATGTCGAGGAACGAGCTTTTAAACAACATCTGCGTCCTTTTAGGAGGAAGGGTCACTGAAGAGCTGGTTTTCGGTGATATAACCACCGGAGCCACCAACGACCTGGAAAGGGCCACTCAGATAGCGAGACAGATGGTGACTCAATATGGAATGAGCGAAAGTCTGGGTCCTGTCACCCTCGGGAAAAAACAGCACGAGATATTCCTGGGCAGAGATATTGCGGAGGACAGGAACTACAGCGAGGAGATCGCCTACGCCATAGACAGAGAGGTTCGCTCAATCGTCGAGGGCTGTTACGAAAAGGTCAAGACCATCCTCTCGGACAATATGGATAAGGTGGACCTGGTCGCACAGACCCTTCTAGAAAGGGAGATAATAGACGGGAAGGAACTTTCCGTTCTTCTTGGAGAAGTCATTGAGGAGGAAGAAAAACAGGCGCCTCAGCCACAGGAGGACGATGCTAACTCCGACGAAGATTCACCGCAAGACGACATCCCCAAAGAGAATCCAGAAGAAGACGGAGTGAACTTTCAGGCATAATTAGATCGGGAGCGAGGGGATTTCCCCACGCTCCCTTCGTCTCTTTTCGGGAGGTGAAAGATATGCCCAGTCTTTTCAAACTCAAGTCTCCCTGGCCTCCTTCGGGCGATCAGGGCCAGGCTATAGACAAACTATCCGAGGGATTCGAGAAGGGATTGAAGTATCAGACTCTCATGGGGGTGACCGGGAGCGGAAAGACCTTTACCGTAGCCAATGTGATACAGAAGGTCCAGCGACCCACACTGATCCTGGCTCACAACAAGACCCTGGCGGCTCAGCTCTACAGTGAGTTCAGGGACTTCTTCCCCGACAACGCCGTCCATTATTTCGTCAGCTACTACGATTACTATCAGCCGGAGGCCTATGTACCTTCGTCGGATACCTACATAGAGAAGGATGCTTCGGTCAACGACAGAATAGAGAAGCTACGTCTCGCCGCCACCAAGGCGCTGATAGAGAGAGAGGACGTAATAGTGGTCGCCAGCGTATCCTGTATATACGGTCTGGGAAAGAGAAAAAACTACGAGGAAGCAGTGATACCCTTCTCGGTGGGGGAGACCTGGGATCGAAGGACCTTCTTGGAATCCTTGATGGCAGGATACTACAGCAGAAACGACGTCGCCCTTTCCCCCGGTAACTTCAGGGTAAGAGGGGATGTGGTGGAGATCTTCCCGGCCTACAGCGATACCTGTCTCAGGGTGGTGTTTTTCGACGACGAGATAGAATCCATCGAGGAGACGGACCCCGTTTCTGGGAAGACCGTTCTTCGCAAGGAGAGAGCTGCCATATATCCCGCTCAGCATTATGTCACGACGGACGAGGCGGTGGCAGGAGCGATGAAGGCGATCTCGGAGGAGATGAGGCAGCAGGTGGACCTTTTCACCTCTCAGGGAAAGTTCATAGAAGCTCAGAGGATAGAGAGCAGGACCAGATATGACATGGAGATGCTGGTCGAGACGGGATATTGTTCCGGCATAGAAAACTACTCGAGGTATATGGACGGCCGCTCCGAGGGAGAGCCTCCCGGTACGTTGATAGACTTCTTCCCCGACGATTTTCTGCTGGTGGTGGACGAGTCTCACATCACCTTGCCTCAGGTCAGAGGGATGTTCAACGGAGACAGGGCCAGAAAGGAGACCCTGGTCAACCACGGATTCCGTCTGCCGTCCTGTCTCGATAACCGTCCTCTTCGTTGGGAGGAATTCGCCCGCTACATGAACAGGACCCTCTTTCTATCGGCCACGCCGGGAGACTGGGAGTCGTCCGTGTCGGAGCGGATAGTCGAACAGGTCATAAGACCGACGGGCATACCGGATCCGGAGGTTTTGATAGTCCCCGCCACAGGTCAGGTAGACGATCTTCTCGAGCGATTGAGAGAGGTCATAGGCAGGGACGAGAGGGCACTGGTGACCACCTTGACCAAGAAAGGGGCGGAGGACCTCGGAGGATATCTGGTAGACCTCGGACTAAAGGCCAAATATATCCACTCCGATCTGAACACCTTCGAGAGAGCGGACCTTATAAAGGAGCTACGGTCGGGGGGCGTCTCGGTTCTGGTAGGGGTAAATCTGCTTCGCGAGGGGATGGACCTTCCTGAGGTGACGTTGGTGGCCATACTCGACGCGGACAGAGAGGGCTTCCTTCGATCCTACCGTTCGCTCATACAGGTTATGGGACGGGCCGCCAGAAACGTCAATTCCAAGGTGGTCCTCTACGCCGACGAGATGACCGACAGCATATCCAAAGCGGTGGACGAGACGGTAAGACGCAGGGAGCTCCAGATAAAGTACAACGAAGATCACAACATCGTGCCTCAGACGGTACATAGAGAGATAAGGACTCTTCTTCCGGAGGAATTGATGAAGGACGCCCTTCCTAAGGGGCCTGACAAGTGGGAGGAGACTTTCGAGGGCATGGAGGAACGGGATCTCGAGAGGCTGATGTGGGAGGCCGTGGAGAAACTTCAATTCGAGAGGGCGGCTACCCTCAGAGACATATTGGGAACTATAAGGGGAGGGGAGATGCCCCGTGTCGCATCGGGTAATTCGCATCGTAGGCGCAAGAGAACATAACCTGAAGAATATATCGGTGGATATTCCGAAAGATACCCTGACGGTCATAACCGGGCCTTCCGGTTCGGGAAAGTCCTCCCTGGCTTTCGATACCCTCTATGCGGAGGGGCAGAGAAGATACGTTGAGTCCCTGTCAGCCTACGCTAGACAGTTCCTCGGGGTTCAGAAAAAACCGGACGTGGACGATATAGACGGACTCTCACCTGCAATATCCATCGAACAGAAAGGGGTTTCCCACAACCCTCGGTCGACTGTGGGAACCGTAACAGAGATATACGATCATCTACGGCTCATCTTCGCCAGGATCGGCGTTCCCAGATGTCCGTCCTGCGGTGCCGAGCTTCACAGGCACAGCGTGGACGAGATGGTGGATCTGCTCTTGAGGGAAAAAGAGGGCAAAAAAGCGGAGATCTTGGCGCCGGTGGTGAAGAGAAAAAAGGGAGCGTTTAAAAACCTCTTCGTCGACCTCAGAAAAAAAGGTTTTCTGCGGGTTCGAGTGGACGGTGAGGTCTATTGGCTGGAAGAGGATCTGGAGTTGGATAAAAAACGTCCTCACGATATCGAAGTCGTGGTCGATCGTCTGAAGATCGTGGAGGACCGTAAAAGCAGGATAGCCGAGGCCATCCAGGTCTGCCTGGATCTAAGCGACGGATTCGTCTCGGTAGAGACCGAGGACGGAGAGCCCCGTAGACTTACGGAAAGACACGTCTGTCCCGATTGCGATACCTCTTTTCCCGATCTCGAGCCGGCGCTCTTCTCGTTCAACAACCCTTCGGGAGCCTGTCCCGATTGCTCCGGTATAGGGAGCCATAGGGCTTTCTCCGAGGACCTGGCGGTAGTGA
The DNA here is from genome assembly GCF_021568795.1 of Dethiosulfovibrio faecalis. Classification (NCBI taxonomy): domain Bacteria; kingdom Thermotogati; phylum Synergistota; class Synergistia; order Synergistales; family Dethiosulfovibrionaceae; genus Dethiosulfovibrio; species Dethiosulfovibrio faecalis. The sequence continues at coordinate 375,290 of NZ_JAKGUE010000001.1, read as the reverse complement.
CCGATTTGCCTCTTCTGGACGGGGCGCTGCTTCCGTGGCGTAAAAACCACTACATGCTTCGTCGTCTCACATCCCTGCTGTCCTCGCTTGGGATAGACGGGGATCGGCTTTACCGGGATCTCTCGGAGGAAGAACGATCCATCGTGCTTAACGGCTCCGATAGAAAACTTCGGCTCACATTCGAGAGAAAAGGGATTACTTCCGAGTATATGGGACGCTATGAAGGCCTTCTGACCTGGTTGGACAGGCGTTGGCGCGAAAGCGACTCGGAGGCGGTAAGAGAAGAACTGTCCCAGTATCTATCGGAGGATATCTGTCGTTCCTGCTCCGGATTGAGACTTAGACCGGAGAGCCTCAGCGTTTTCATAGGAGAGTGGAACATAGGCCAGTTGGTCTCCATGCCGGTGGACGAGCTGTTGCAGGTGATTAAAAATCTCTCCTTAAACGATAGAGACAGCTCTATAATAGGTCAGGTTCTCTCCGAGCTTATAAAACGGTTGGAGTTTTTGGTGCAGGTAGGAGCGGGATATCTTTCTCTGAACAGAAGGGCTGATACCTTGAGTGGAGGGGAAAGTCAGAGGATAAGGCTGGCTACCCAGATAGGCTCGAAACTAACGGGAGTACTATACGTTTTGGACGAACCTACGATAGGCCTGCACCCGAGAGATACGGGCAAGCTCATAGAGACACTTGTCACCATAAAGAGCATAGGCAATACCGTGGTGGTCGTGGAGCACGACAGAGACGTTATGAACGCCGCCGATTATTTAGTAGAGATAGGGCCGGAGGCAGGAGAACAGGGAGGACAGCTGATTCGTCAAGGATATAGAGATGAATTCGACGATTCGGTGGGCAAAACCGGTCCCTACATAAAAGGAAAGGCCTCAGGCATATACAGAGAGGGAAGACTCTCTCCCGGGGAAGACAAACTGAAGATTTTTGGAGCCTCGGAAAATAACCTTAAGGATATGGACGTAGAGATTCCCCTGGGCAACCTGGTCTGTCTGACCGGGGTTTCCGGATCTGGGAAAAGCACGTTGCTGTACGACGTCATCTACAGAGGGATAAAGAGAAAGATGGATAAATCCTACAGGATAAGACCTGGAGCTCATCGAAACATAGAGGGCTGGGAAAAGATCCGTAAGGTCGTCATGGTGGATCAAAGCCCTATCGGCCGTACTCCCAGGTCTAATCCGGCTACATACACCGGATTGTTTACCCATATCAGGGAGTTCTTCTCTCGGATGCCCGAGGCCAAGATAAAGGGATTCGCTCCCGGGAGGTTCAGCTTCAACGTCAGGGGCGGTCGCTGCGAGGCCTGCGGAGGGGCGGGGGTCCAGAAGGTCTCGATGTTGTTTATGCCGGATGTCTACGTCGACTGCGAGGTCTGTGGAGGAAAAAGGTACAATAGAGAGACCTTGGAAGTTACCTATAGAGGTAAAAGCATAGCGGATGTGCTGGACATGACGGTGGATGAAGCCCTAGGGCATTTCAGCGAAATACCGGCCATTGCCTCCAGATTGGCCTTCATACAGGATGCCGGTCTGGGTTATATCAAGCTCGGTCAATCAGCTTTGACCCTCAGCGGAGGAGAGGCCCAGAGGGTGAAGTTGGCAAAGGAGCTTGGCCGCAGATCGGGAAAGGGAACCCTGTATCTCTTGGACGAGCCGACCACCGGTCTTTTTTATACCGACGTAGTAAAGTTGATAACGATACTGAGAAAATTGGTGGATCAGGGAAACAGCGTGGTGGTCATAGAGCACAATCTGGACGTCATATGTTCCGGAGATTACGTCGTAGACCTTGGCCCGGAAGGCGGCGTAGGCGGCGGAAACTTGGTCGCCTCGGGAACTCCCGAGGATTTGGCTGAGAAAAAATCGGGATATACCGGTTATCATATAGACCGTTATCTTGAGGAAGGGAGATGACTGACCTGAAGGACAAAAGAAAAGTTCGATCGGATCGTTCCAAAGGAAGAACCACGAGCTCCCGTCGTTCGGAAGATAAAGATCTATGCTGGGGAAGAAACGCGGTAATATCGATGCTCGAGACGGTCCCCTCAGCCTGTAAAAAGATATATCTGGCTACAGGTATTCAGACCGCATTTCGAGACGACCTTCTGAGTTTGGCTGGCAGGAGCGCCGTTGAGGTGACCGAGGCCAACGGATCCTATCTGGACGAGATCACCGGAGGAGAAAAACACCAGGGTATAGTGGCGAATATAGATCTGCCGAAGCCGAAGGACCTATCGCAGCTGGCTCCGGAAAAAGGCCCTTCTATTTTGCTGGCCCTGGATCACGTGAAGGATCCTCATAATTTCGGAGCGATGATAAGAACGGCTGAGGCTGTAGGGGCACTCGGGGTGATATACCCCTCCAGAAGATCTGTAGGCGTAACGGGAACCGTGATAAAAACCAGCGCTGGCGCGGCTTTCAGGGTCCCCCTGTACGAGGTGACCAATCTGGTTCGCTCTATGGAAATCCTCAAGAAGGAAGGATACTGGGTGGTCGGTTTGGACCATGAGGCACCTAGAGATATATGGTCCAGCCCCCTGCCTGATAAACTTGTGCTTGTAGTGGGTTCAGAGGGGGAGGGACTGTCCAGGCTCTCTTCGGAGAGATGCGACGATCTTCGCAGAATTCCCATGGTCGGAGAGACCGGGTCTCTGAACGCCAGCGTCGCTGCGGCTTTGGGTATGTTTGAATGGCGCAGATTAAATCCATTGGCTGAATAGAACGAGAGGAGCTGTCCGGATTGAACGATGTGAGACGTAAAATCGCTGTAATCGGAGCCGGTGCTTTAGGAGGTGCCGTCGCCGAGGGGCTCTATCTTAAGGGACAGGACGTCATGGTCTACGATACTAGCGCCGAAAGACGTCTGGACATGGAGGGTAAGGGCATCTCCGTAGCCGATGAAATGGACGAGGCCCTGATGCACGGTGAAATTGTATTCTGGGCCTTAAAGCCCCATATCGTCTTGTCGGTGATAGAGACCAACTCCGACAAACTCTCCGGAAAACTCTGTTGTTCTCTGGCGGCCTGCGTGGATTTGAAACTATTGAAGAAGAGCGCTTCCGATGCCCGTTGGACCAGAGCCATGACCAATATATGTGCGTCGGTATGCAAGGCTTTCACCGGATATAGCCTATCGGCTGAGGTTACCGAAAAAGACAGAGAGTTTCTTCGCGAGGTTCTATCCTTTATCGGGCTGGCTAGAGAAGTCTCCGAAGGCGATCTGGACGGTATTACAGGAATATCCGGCTCCGGTCCGGCCTATGTCTTCACCATCCTGGAGTCCTTCATCCAGGGCGGACTGGCCTCCGGTCTGAAAGCGGACGTCTCCTTCGAGGCCGCGGCGATGACCCTGATAGGATCCGCCGAGCTCGCCCTGCAGGGGGGAGAGCATCCCGCGGCCTATAAAGACAGGGTATGCACCCCCGCTGGCACGACCATAGATGCCTTGAGGGTTCTCGAATCCGGTGGTCTCAGGACGTCCATTATCGAGGCGGTCGTCGTTGCCAGCGAGAAGGGACGTTCCGGTGCTCGTGCCTTGAGAGAAAATTTATCGAGTAGATAGAAGCTCTTTATGCCGGAGTAGTGGAGATCGGAGATTGACAAGAAGCCCTATCCCATGTAAAATTCTCTGGCGTTGGCGGGTGGTTAGTTCAGGGGTAGAACGCTTCCTTGACGCGGAAGAGGTCAGAGGTTCGATTCCTCTACCACCCACCATTGAGTGCAAAGCTTCGACTACGGTCGGAGCTTTTTTTGTAACTTTAAATAGTGAAGTTTATTGACGCGACTGTTGTTTGATCATGAAGAAACATGGTTATCGATAAAAACACTTCTCCAGAAGATCTGTTTTTACATCTTTTTTCTTCGGGGGAATTGTGATTTCTCAAAAATAGAGTATAGTATTGTTCTGTACGGGGGAGGGGAATTCATGGTTCTCGGTGTAGGCGTCGATCTCTGTCGAGTATCTCGACTGGCGAGGTGCATAGAAAACGATCGTTTTCTCAAGAGGGTCTTCTCTCCTGAGGAAATAGACTACGCCATGTCCCGTCCGGTTCCTGCCAGACATTTGGCCGCTTCTTTCGCTGCCAGAGAGGCATTCTCAAAGGCCTCCGGCGTTCACCTGGCCAAGGTGGTCTTTCAAGGAGTTTGGGTTTCCCGAACGGAGAAAGGTCCTTCCATCAGGTTGGGCGGACTTTCTCCGGAGATCGGACAATATTTAAGAGAGAACCGTTTTCACCTTTCGTTGAGCCATGACGGTGACTACGCATTAGCTTTTGTGGTTATGGAGGAGGGGCCATACCATGAAAACCTTAAATAAGATTTATCCTTCTGAGGTCATACAGTCCGCAGATAGGTACGCCATGGATCGCCTGGGCATACCCTCTGAGATACTCATGGAAAACGCCGGTATCGCATGTGCCGATATGGCAGCCTCCATGTCCGCAGTCGGGGACGAAGTGGCCATATTAGCCGGTACCGGAAGCAACGGAGGCGACGGATTCGTAGTGGCCAGGCATCTTGCCAGAATGGGCCGACGTGTCTCCGTCTTTCTCGCTGGGGACGAGTCCCGTCTGTCCGGTGCCGCCTCTGCAAACTATTCCATCCTGACCAAACTTCACATACCGTGTGTAAAAACAGAGGATCTTTCCGATACGGAGTTGGCTGACTCGGTCGGTCGAGCTTCCCTGGTAATCGACGCATTGCTCGGTACCGGTGCTAAGGGAGCTCCCAGAGGGGAGGTCCTCCGTGCCGTATGCTCCGCCCGAAAGGCTAGACAGATCTTAGCCATAGACGGCCCGTCAGGTGTCGACCTGAGCGACGGTACCGTTCTCGGAGAGGTGATAAAGGCAGACGTGACGGTGACCATGATTGCCGGAAAGATCGGCCATTTCGTTTCCCCAGGGCGAATTTATTCAGGGGATCTCGTTATAGCTCATATAGGCGTGGACGACGAGGTCATCGTCAGAGACGACGAGGAGCTGTCCATGGACCTGATAGACAGACGGTGGGTAGAGGAGAGATACCCTTCTACCCGTCTGGACGCCCACAAGGGAAGCCGCGGAGGCGTGTTGATAATCGCCGGGTCTCTCAGATATCCGGGGGCTGCCGCTTTGGCCTCCATGGGGGCTCTCAGAGGAGGCGCTGGGCTCTGCGTCTTGGCGGCTCCAGAGATCGTGAGGCCCTATATTTCCTCTCTCCCGGAGGTCATTTTCGAGCCGATGAACACTCCCGACGAACTGAGCGCTATTCTCGACAGATGGAGAGAGAGGTGTTCCGTCGCCGTGGTGGGGCCAGGTCTGGACAGGAACGGCCTTTCAGAGGAGATCTTCTCCTGCTTTTGGGAGGATGGAGGCTATAAAACCGTCGTAGACGGAGACGGGCTTTTCTTCTTGGCCTCTCGAAAGGATCGCCGGGAAAACCTATTGATAACTCCCCACGAGGGAGAGGCCGCCAGGCTTTTAGATTGGACTCCATCCGATGTGGCTTACCGAAGGTTGTCTGCCGTGACCGAGCTAGGGGAAAAATACGGCCTCTGTCTTTTGAAGGGATACGGAACATTGATAAGCGACGGTCGGAGGCGTTCTGTCATCTCCTCGGGTAATCAGGCCCTGTCCATACCGGGTTCGGGAGACGTCCTCTCAGGGTTGGTCGGAGCGATGTGGGCTAGAGGTCTATCCTCCATGGAGGCTGGGGCTATGGCCTCGTGGATCCATGGAGTCTCTGGAGAAAATCTCTCTGAGAAAAGCGTGGATGGACTAAGAGCTTCAGAGATAGCCGACGAGATTCCATCGGTGATGGGAGAGGTTCTATGAGAGGAAGAGAGCCGGTCGATTGGGATAAAGAGCTGCTTAAAACAAAGAAAATACAGCGTAGAGGTCTGGGAATATCGGCTTTATCCCTGTTGTTTGCCTTGGCCATGATAGGCGGAGTCAAGTTTTATCGTCCGGAGGTCGCCATCTCTAAGGCCCTTCTGCCTGCCATAGCGATGTTTTTCGCCATGGGGATCATCTTTCTCGTATTGATGAAAAGGTGGAAAAGATGACTTTTTCGATTACAACCACGTCGTCGGAGGAGACTGAGTCTTTCGGTGCCGCCTTCGCAAAAGCCCTGACTCCGGGGTCGATAGTCCTGTTGAACGGTACTTTGGGTATGGGAAAGACCACCTTCGTCAGAGGGATGCTCAAAGCACTTGGATGGAGGGAAGTGAGAAGCCCTTCTTTTACCTTGGTTAACGAGTACGATTCGACCATCCCGGTAGCCCATGCCGATCTTTATCGTCTGGAAAAGGTCGATTTCAGAGAGCTGGGGCTGGACGAATACAGCGACGACGGATGGGTTGTCGTGATCGAATGGCCCGAGAGACTGACCTCCGTTCCTAAGCTGGAGGGTTTTTCCGTCTTTTTCAAGGGAGACGAGGACGATGCTTTCCTCAGAACCATAGAGGTCGATCCTCTGGACGATGTCAGTAGAGATCTTTTTGATTCCTTGGACCTAGAGGATTGGAGGCATTGATACATGGATAGAATTCTGGCCCTGGACTGTTCCAATCGTTGGACCTGCGGGGGAATCGTCTCCGAGGGGATCCCGGTTTCCGAGATCAACGTGGATCTCGGAAGGACCCAGGCAGCCATGCTTCCGTCTCTCGTGGATTCACTTCTCTCTTTTTCCGGGATGTCCTTGCAAGATATAGATGCGATAGCGGTTACGGTAGGTCCCGGGTATTTTACCGGAATACGCATAGCCGTGGCATATGGCGTCTCTCTCGCCAAGGGGCTGAGGCTTCCGGTTATACCGATAAGCTCTCTCGAAGCCCTGGCTAGGGGAGCTACCCCTATCATAGGGGATCTGACCGTCCCCTGTATAAGAGCTGGCCGAGATGCTGTCTATTCCGCCGCTTTTTATCTAACCGACGACGGATTCGAGGAGGTCATGGCCGAAAAAGAGAGATCTTTATCCGATCTATCGTCGGCCTTGAACGATTTAGACGGTTTTTCCAAGGTAGTGGTGACGGAAGACCGTACATGTCGAGGCATGCAATACGATGGTTCCATAAACCTTATTCCGAGTATCGGTGGTATCGCTACAGCCTTGACGGCTTGGCACCGCAAGGACTATGCGGTAGACCCCGAGGCCGTAAAGGCTAGATATCATAGAGATCCCGGCATAGGTGGTTTTTCAAGATAAACTTACATGTGCACCAACCGTTCCTGGGGGGAACGGAAAACCTTTGGAGGTGAATTTTTTGGCGAAGAAGTTTGAGGTAATCATCAACAAGACCTGGTGCAAAGGATGTTCACTCTGTGTGGAGATCTGTCCTAAGAAGGTCCTCGGCATCGACGACAGACAGAAAGCCGAGCCTTTCGAGCCCGAAAAGTGCATAGGGTGTCGCCAGTGCGAGAATATCTGTCCCGACTTGGCTATAACGATTAGGGAGGCGGAAAAAAATGGGTAAGGTAGCGTTTTGGCAGGGTAACGAGGCTTTGGCTATGGGGGCCTTGGCTGCCGGCTGTCGTTTCTTCGGCGGTTATCCCATAACCCCCTCCACCGAGATTGCTGAAAAGATGGCGGAAGAGCTTCCCAAACTGGACGGTCGCTTCATCCAGATGGAGGACGAGATTTCCGCCATAGCAGCGACCATTGGCGCTTCCATCGCCGGTTCCAAGGCTCTCACCGCGACCTCCGGGCCTGGTTTTTCCCTTAAGCAGGAGAACCTGGGTCTTGCCTACGAGGCGGAGATACCGATAGTCGTAGTCGACGTCATGAGAGGCGGCCCTTCCACGGGGCTTCCCACTAAAGCGGGACAGCAGGACGTCATGCAGGCTCGTTGGGGAACCCACGGGGATCACGGCACTATAGCCTATGCTCCTTCCTCGGTGGAGGAGTGCTACACCATGGCTATAGAGGCCTTCAACGCCGCCGAGAAATATCGTCAGCCGGTGTTGATAATGAGTGACGCCGAGATCGGTCATATGAGAGAGAAGATAGAGATTCCCGATCCCGAGGACATCAGAATCTCGAACAGGAAAAAGCCGACCGTGGAAATGGACAAGTTCGTCCCATATAAAGCAGACCCAGAGGACGATATCCCTCCGATGGCTTCCTTCGGCGACGGCTATCGTTGGCACGTGACCGGTCTTACCCACAACGACTGGGGATTCCCGACCAATAACGCCGACGAGATAGAGAAGAAGATGACCCGTCTGATGAGAAAGATAGACCGGTTCAGAGACGATATAGTCCGTTACGATACCGAGTCCGTCGAGGACGCCGATATCCTGGTGGTCTCTTACGGAAGCGTGGCTCGTTCCAGTTCCAGAGCCGTCAAGGACGCCAGAGCCAGGGGAATGAAGGTAGGACACTTCCGCCCCATAACCCTGTGGCCCTTCCCCGACAAGGAGCTGGAGAAGCTCGCCCGCAAGGTCAAGACCATCATAGTCCCCGAGCTGAACTGTGGCCAGATGGTATTGGAAGTGGAGCGTGCGGTTCACGGAAAATCCAGGGTAATACCCATGGAGTTGGTAAACGGGGATCTGTTCCACCCCAAGGATATCCTCGAAAAAATCTCCCAGGAGGTCAGATAAGATGCCCTCGAAAGAAGTATACAGCTGGCTCAGAACTCGGTTTTTCCCTCATATGTGGTGTCCCGGATGCGGCCACGGCATAATCATGCATTCGCTGTTCCGGGCGTTGGTTGACCTTAAGAAAGACCAGAGCAACACTGTCATAGCCTCCGGTATCGGATGTTCCAGCCGTATGCCCGGTTATATCGATGCCTGCACCCTTCACACGACCCACGGTCGTTCTCTGGGATTCGCCACGGGCATCAAGATGGTCAAGCCGGAGATGACCGTTATAGACGTAATGGGCGACGGAGACTGCTCCGCCATAGGTGGCAACCACTTCATCCACGCCTGCCGACGTAACATCGACATAACGGCCATCGTGATGAACAACAACATCTACGGTATGACCGGAGGACAGGCATCCCCCACCACCCCCGGCGGGGCTTTGGCCACCACCGCTCCTTACGGTGCAGTGGATCCCACCTTCGATCTCTGTCGTTTGGCCGAGGGAGCCGGAGCTACCTTTGTGGCAAGATCGACCATCGCCAACCCCAAACAGGCTGAGAAATATATCGTCGATGGCATAAAACATAAGGGGTTCTCCGTGGTGGAGATAATCTCCAGCTGTCACACCCAGTTCGGTCGTAAGAACAACAGGCGTACTCCCATATCCAACATAGAGTTCCTCAAGTCCGCCACCGTCACCAAGGAAAAGGCAAAGGACATGTCTCCGGAGGAGCTTTACGGCAAGATAGTCGTAGGAGAGTTCGTCAACAAGACCGCTGCCGAGTACACCGAGCAATACCTTGCCATGACCAAGAAAGTGAGGGAAGGCTAATGAGCGATCGTTTCGAAATTCGTTTCGCCGGCTCCGGCGGACAGGGCGTTATCTTGGCCTCGGTTGTAGTCGGAGAGGCCGTATCTCTTTACGCCGACGGGCTGTTCGCAGTTCAGACCCAGAGCTACGGTCCCGAAGCCAGAGGAGGCAGCTCCAAGGCAGAGGTGGTCATCTCCAGCGAGCCCATAGACTATCCCATGCCGGTTCAGCCGAATCTACAGGTTATCCTGACTTCCCAAGCTTGCGAGAAGTATGCTGCGGAGACGAAGCCCGGAGGACGGTTGATAATAGACGATTTCTATGTCAAGGATATACCTGAGGTGGACGCCAACATCTATCATCTTCCCATCGTGAAGACGGCGAGAGACGTCATCGGACGAGAGCTTGTCACCAACATGGTATCTCTCGGAATGGTGGCCAGGGTGCTCGAGCTTGAAAAAGTGGCGGAACCCGAAGCGATAAGAAAGGCCATCCTCTCCAGGGTCCCCAAGGGAACGGAGGAGATGAACGGCAAGGCTTTCGACGAGGGCTATAAAGTCTTCAAGAACAGCCAGTCGCTCCACTTTTAGTGTAGAATAAGAACATATATCGTGCCGGGGAGAGATAAAAACTCTACCCCGGCATATTTTTGGGGGGATCTCCGTGGGCAAAGAAATCACTCTTACAGTCAGGGACGTGAATTCCAGGGGACAAGGGGTGGCAGTCGGAGAGGACGGCAAAGTAGTCTTCCTGGATGGAGGTCTGCCTTCCGAGATAGTAAGGGTCTCCCTGGAGACGGAGAAAAAAAACTACGCCACTGCTAAGGTCCTTAATGTCGAGGTTCCGTCGGAACATAGGATAACCCCTAGATGTCCCTGGTACGGTCTCTGCGGAGGATGTCAGCTCCAACACGGAAGTTACGATCTACAGCTGGAGATAAAGGCCAAGAGCGTGAAAGACGCCATGGAGAGGATCGGAAGGATGAAGGTAGAGAGACCCATCTGTCACCCGAGTCCTATTCAATGGGGCTATCGTAACAAGGCCTCGTTTCCCGTAAGATCCGAAAACGGTGGGGAAATAGGTTTTTTTAGATCCGGTAGCCATAAGTTGGTCCCCATCGACGGATGTCCCGTTCTCATGCCCCACGTGGAAAAACTCTACGTCGATTTCAGGAATAGGGTGATGCCGGAGTTGAAAAGGGACGGAGTTCCCTTTTACGACGAGAGACGGCATAAAGGCCTGTTGCGACACATGGTTATCAGGGGCAACAGAGGGGGCTCTCTTTTGGCTCTAGCCGTGGTGACATCCCTCAGAGACTGCCGTGGCAAGGAGCTTCTCGAGCGATCCCTAGCTAGGCTGAAGGAGACGACTCAGGCGCCGTTTTCCGGAGTCTGGAACGAAAACCCCTCCAGGGGAAACAGGATACTTGGAGAGAGATCGTCGACGATATGGGGAGAAGGGGTCATGTCGGAAAAGATCTCCAACTACGATCTATCCTATGACGGGACCGCTTTCTTTCAGGTAAATCCGTTTCAGGCGGAAAGGCTCTTCCTCAGAGCGTCCTCTATCGTTGCCGAAAGGGGAGGGGCGGTCGTGGAACTCTACGCCGGAGTAGGGGCCCTGACCGTCGTTTTAGCCAAAGCTGCGAAAACGGTATTGGCGGTGGAGGAGTGGGCACCGGCGATCGAAGGGCTTTTGAAAAACGTCTCCCGTAACGGATTGGACAACGTCAAGGGGATATGCAACAGGGCGGAGGATACCGTTAGAACCATGGTGGAAGCCCAGCCTGACGTGATCGTCGTCGATCCTCCGAGAGGCGGCTGCGCCTCGGAGGTACTGGACGCCGTTACGGAGAGCTCCGCCGATACGTTGGTCTACGTCTCCTGTAATCCATCTACACTGGCAAGAGACGGCGCCAAGCTGGTCTCCGACGGTTGGGAGTTGACCACATTGGAGTGTTTCGACCTGTTCCCCCAGACCGTCCACGTCGAAACCCTGGCCTCGTTCAAACGTATCGCAAGAGGTTGACATATCTGCATGAATCGCTATAATTACGGGCGTCGATCGATTCCAGACGTCAGTGTGCGGACATAGCTCAGTCGGTAGAGCATTAGCTTCCCAAGCTAAGGGTCGCGGGTTCGAATCCCGTTGTCCGCTCCATATAAAAAGCAAAAGAGCTCAGCTGTCTTTAATTGACAGTTGGGCTCTTTTGCTTTTTATAGCTCTTTTTAGGGGATAATTCGTTTTCGGCCATTTGTTTTGATTGACACGACTATCCTCGATCACTAAAATTGAGTGGTGTCCCGGTCTGTACACGAGAGTACAGACCTTTTGAAGGATTTTGTTCCTCGAAAGGAGGTGAGCGGAATGGCGACCAGTCTTACCGAAGAGATCAAAAAGGTCGAAGCTCAGGCTAAACAACGGGTGGCTGAAGCCAGATCCGAGGCAGCTAGGATAGTCTCCAAGGCAAGGGACGAGGCGGATCTTATGCGCAAGGAATCGAAGCAGGAGGCCTACAAGAGGTACAAAAGCCGATTGACCGAGGTCGAGGCGGAGGCGGAAAAAAAGGCCGACTCCATCGTTGCGGAGGGCGAAAAAGAAGCTCAGAAGTTTATCGAGGCCGGTAGAAAAGGTGTCGGTGCTGTGTCCTCCTGGGTTGCGGAAGAGGTGATGGCTAGATATGGGCGTAGCTAGTGTCAAAAAGCTGGAGCTTTACGCTCACAACACCGTGGTCGACACGGTTCTCGCCACGCTTCAGAAGTTAGGGTGTTGTGAGATCGTCCTTCCCGATGGAGACGAGGATGGACAGAAGTCTCCGGCAATTCTGGCGGATTTGGACGATAAGATCAGCGAAGCCCGATATCTCCTCAGGATACTGGAGCCCTATTATGTGGACGAGGTCAGCTCTATAGCTAGATCCTTTGGGGAAAAACCGGAGTGCTCACTTCGGTATTTGGCTTCCGCGTCCGAATCGTTCGAGGTCAAGGAGAGGGCGGAGGAAGTTCGCGCCCTGGAGAGAAAACTCGTCGAAATTCGATCGGATATATCTCAAACGGACGGATATATCTCTTTTCTTGGCGAGTTGAAGGATATGCCCTATCCGATGAGCCTCATGTCCTCCGGAACCGAAAGCGTCTCCGGTGTAATTGGGACCATCCCGGTCGAAAAGATAGACCAGTGGAATCGGTCCATTTTAGACGCTTTGGGAGAGGACATCGAGACCTATCATGTGCCGTTCGGCCCCAAGGATAAAGAGACCTGGGTCGTGATGGTGGGGCTAAGAGCCTTGGAATCGAGGGCTATGGAGATAGCCGGCGGTTTCGGCTTTTCAAAGATCGATGTTTCGAAAGACCTGTCCCTGTCTTCGCAGGAGGAGATAAAACGCCTCGTCGAGAAGAGGGAGCGGCTTCTAAAAGAGGCCGAGGATCTGGACGTTAAGATGCATCAAAAGGCGGAGGATCTGGTCCCTGACGTCAGAAGGTTCAGCGACTATTGGACTGTCCTTGCCGATCGCGCGAGAGCATTGGAGGGCGGAGAGTACACCGACGAAGTCGTTTTAATCCGCTCCTGGGTTCCGGTGGAAGAAGAGGACGAACTGGTAAAGGCTCTTTCTCCTGTGTCCGATCTTACCGAACTTCGTTTTTACGATCCGGGGGAGTCCGACATGCCTCCGACCCTGCTTCAAAATCCCGAGTGGTCTCTTCCGTTCGAGACCTTGACCAAGCTTTACGGAGCTCCCAAATACGGTGGTATAGATCCGACTCCTCTGTTGGCGCCGTTTTTCTTCATATTCTTCGGAATGTGTCTGGGAGACGGTGGGTACGGTCTCATCATGGTCGGTTTCTTCATGGCCTTCCTTAAAAAATTCAAGAAAATGCCCTCGGGAACCAAGCAATTCTTCTCTCTTTTCGTTCTGTCCGGCATCGCCGCCACCTTGGTCGGCGCCTTAACCGGAAGTTGGATGGGAGACATGATAGACGTAGTACCGTTCCTTCGTTTCCTTAAGCCCATCAAGGATATCCCGGTCCTTCTGATTCCCATGAACGATCCTATGGCCTTTTTAGGGATCTCTCTGGTTTTCGGTATAGTCCAAATATTCTTTGGGATGGCCGTAGCTATGAAGGATTGCCTCAAAAAAGGCGATTACATGGGCGCTTTCGCGGACCAACTCGGATGGATGGTCTTTCTTACCGGACTTCTTCTTTTAGGCGCTTCCGCGAAGTTGCCGGCAATCTCCTGGTTGGGCAAGCTCGTAACAGCAGCTGGAGCGATAACCTTGGTGGCGACACAGGGCAGAGACAAAGACGGCATGATCCAAAAGGCTATCTCTGGGCTCCTGAGCCTGTACAACGTGACAGCCTACTTGGGGGACGTCCTCAGTTACAGTCGTCTCCTGGCCTTGGGATTGGCTACTTCGGCCATCGCTATGATAATAAACATGTTGGCCGGTCTTTCCTCGAGCATTCCTTACGTAGGATGGCTGATAGCCATCGTGCTTTTCCTGGGAGGTCACCTTTTCAGCGTTGCAGTCAACGTTCTGGGAGCGTTCGTCCACTCTCTGCGTCTACAGTACGTGGAGTTTTTTAGCAAGTTCTACGCCGGAGGAGGCCGCCTTTTCGAACCTCTTCGGTATAACACGAAGTACGTCGCCATATCAGAAGAGGGCGGCGAAGGCTAGTAGATTGGTCTATCCCGCAATAGGGAGTCACCATTTATTTTTGTGAGGGGAGTGTCGTACTTTATGGAACATCTCGGTGTTATGCTGACGATTCTTGGTGCAGCTTTGGCCGCCGGTTTCGCCGGTGCTGGATCGGCTATCGGAGTTGGTATTGCCGGTGAATCCGGCGCTGGAGTCATGACGGAGGATCCCGGTAAATTTGGTTTGGTGCTTCTGCTTCAGGCCCTTCCGGGAACTCAGGGAATATACGGTCTTCTAATTGCTTTCTTTGCCATGCTCAAGGCCGGCCTCATCGGAGGAGAGCCTACGATGGCGATAACCTGGCTCAACGGACTCGGTGTGCTTTTCGCCTGCCTTCCCATCGCCATTGCCGGATATTTTTCCGGAATAGCTCAGGGAAAGACCTCCGCTTCCTGTATTCAGATGATCGCCAAGCGTCCGGAGGAGACCGGTAAAGCCGTTATCCTTCCCGCTATGGTCGAGACCTACGCCGTTCTTGCCCTTTTGGTGAGTATCCTCCTGCTTAACGGGATCTCCTAGGCTTAGGCCTGAAGAGTTGGAGTGATCGGCATGTCTTTATCCGATATAAAGAAAAAAATCGAGGCCGATGCCAATGCAGAGGCCGGAAAAATCCTGGATAAAGCTCGAGAACAGGCCGGAGAGATAACGGCCGAGGTAAAGAGAGAGGTGGAGTCTATGAAGGACTCCTACGAATCTCGATTCGAGAGCGAAAAACCGGAAATTATGCGGCGTCGCGAGATAGTGGCGAAGCTGGACGTCAAGAAACTCGAGCTCGGTGCCAGGCAACAGCTCGTCGACGAGGTTTACAAGGGATCCCTTGAAAAACTCAGAGCCCTTTCCGCCGCGAAGTATATTTCTTTCGTCGAATCCCTCTTGGGGAAAGCGGTTCAGACAGGCGACGAGGAGATAGTCATAGGTAAAGGGGACAAACACCTCAGCGAGACCTGGCTCAAGGGATACAACGAAAAGCACAAGACCAACCTGACTATGTCGGGAGAAAAGACTCCAATAACCGGAGGCTTTGTACTCAAGAGGGATAAAATAAGCGAAAACGCTTCCTTCGATATGTTGGTCCGCTGGCTTCGGGACGATCTTGAGGCAGACGTTGTAAAACGGCTGTTCTCAGAGTAGTTGGGCGGTGAACACATGGCCCCGGCGGAACGATATGGATATTCGGTCGCGCGTCTGAGGGCGATGGAGAATCGGTTACTCGACGAGTCCCTCTTCCAGAGGCTTATCGAGTGTGACGGTCTGGACGGAGCCATAAAAATACTTGGGGAGACCGTTTATGCCCCATGGATCATGGAGATGAAGTCCAACGAGGAGTTTGACTCGGCCATCGAGGCGGAACTTCATCTCGCTTACGATGAGATCAGCCGATTCACCCCAGACGAGGAGTTGGTTCAGCTTTGCCGACTGCCTTACGATTTTCACAATGTCAAGGTTCTGGTGAAGAGCCTGATCCTCTCCAAAGAAGGGGGAGATCGTCGCTTCGATCTCCTGACGTCTCTGGGGACCATCGACACCGATTCTTTGGTCATGGCAGTGGAGAGCGAGGAGTATCGCCTCTTGCCATTTGGCCTGCATCGCTCTATCCCGCAGGTGTTGACTCATTGGGATCAGAATCACGATATGCTGGCGATCGAGTGTGCCTTGGACAGAGGTCTCTTCGAGGCCATGTCCGATTTGGTCGGCAAGCTCTCGATGCCGCAGGTGGATCTTTGGTTCAAGAGGCGGGTAGACGCGGAGAACGTCCGTACTCTCATCAGGTTAAGTCGAGCCCAGGTGGAATCCTCTACAGCGGTGGATTTTCTACATAAAGGCGGGGATATATCGATAGACCGTCTTATATCCACTCTGGCAGAGCCTATCGAAAGCTGGGGAAGGCTTCTGGCCTTCGCTGACGTAGGAACTGTATTCGACCATATCCAGGATTCCTCCGACATGGAGACACTTCTGATGGTGTTCGACAAGATCCTAGATGATTACGTCACCGATGTACTGCAAGAGGCTAAGTACGGCTGCTTCGAGCCGGAAAACGTACTTCGTTTTTCCTGGTTGAAGGAGATGGAAGCTAAAAACCTGAGGGTCATCTTGGTTTCCATCGCCAACGGAGCCGATCGAGATATGGTGAGGAGGCTGATGCGTCGTGTCGGATAAAAGCTCTCGCCCTATGGCCGCGATCGGACAGTATGATACGGTGTTGCCATTTCAGGCAGTAGGCGTAAAGCCCTTCCCTGTCGGAGAGAATTCCGATGAGGTCAAGAAACTTCTGGAACGACTGGCCAGAGAGAACTACGCAGTCGTCTTCGTGGAGGAGGCCCTCTTCGTCGAGAATCAGGACCTCATCTCGGAGCTCAACCAGGAGTATCCCGCCAGCATGATCCCCATCCCAGGCATAAGAGGGTCTCTCAACGTCGGACTCTCCGCAATTCGCGGAAACGTGGAGCGAGCCGTGGGAATGGATATCTTTGCTGAAAAATAGTTAAGGCTGGAGGCGATTCATAGTGGCCACGGATAAGGTCATAAAAGGCAGCATAGAAAGAATATCCGGACCCCTGGTAGTCGCTAAGGGAATGATCGGTGCCAGCATGTACGACGTGGTCCGTATCGGGGAAATAGGTCTTGTCGGCGAAATTATTGAGCTGAAAGACGAATATGCCTCGATTCAGGCCTACGAGGAGACGTCGGGGCTAAAACCCGGCGAACCAGTCGTAAGCACCGGAGAACCCCTTAGCGTCGAGCTTGGGCCCGGACTGATAGAGCAGTTTTACGATGGCGTTCAGAGACCTCTCAAGAGCATCGAGGACGCCGCTCAGAGTCCTTATATAGCGAAGGGGATCGACGTCCCCGCCCTGGATCACTCGAAAAAATGGGATTTTGAACCCCGTCTTAAGGAAGGGGATCAGGTTTCCCAGGGAGATGTCCTCGGAGTAGTACAGGAAACCGTGCTGGTCGAACATCGCATAATGGTGCCTATCGGCGTATCCGGCAAGATAAAGAAGATCTCCAAGGGAAGTTTTACCGTCGACGACGTGGTCGTTGTAATAGAGGGCGACGACAAGGAGAAGCACGATGTAAGGATGGCCCAGAAATGGCCCGTCCGTAAATCCCGTCCGGTAGCGAAGAGGCTTCCTCCCGTGACTCCCTTGACCACCGGTCAGAGGGTAGTGGACACCTTCTTCCCCATAGCCAAGGGGGGAACAGCCTGTGTGCCCGGACCCTTCGGCTCCGGCAAAACGGTCATACAGCACCAGCTGGCCAAGTGGGCGGAGGCTCAGATAGTCGTCTACATCGGCTGTGGCGAGAGAGGAAACGAGATGACCGACGTCCTCCTGGAGTTCCCCCATCTGGAGGACCCCAGATCGGGAGAGCCTCTGATGAAGAGAACGGTCCTCATCGCCAACACGTCCAACATGCCGGTTGCGGCCCGAGAGGCTAGCGTCTATACCGGCATAACCATGGCGGAGTATTACAGGGACATGGGCTACTCGGTAGCTCTGATGGCCGACTCCACCAGCCGTTGGGCCGAGGCCCTCAGAGAGATGTCCGGTCGACTGGAAGAGATGCCAGGAGAGGAAGGTTATCCCGCATATCTGGGAACCCGACTGGCATCCTTCTACGAGAGAGCTGGTCGTGCAGTCTGCTACGGCAGAGAGGCTGCCGAGGGATCCGTATCGGTTATCGGGGCCGTCTCTCCTCCCGGAGGAGACCTCTCCGAGCCCGTAACCCAGAATACCCTTCGAGTTACAAAGGTCTTTTGGGGACTGGACGCCCAGTTGGCCTATCAGCGCCACTTCCCGGCCATCAACTGGCTTCAAAGCTACTCTCTCTACACCAACAAGCTGGACGAGTACTGGGACGGAGAGTTCGACGATGAGTGGACTCACACTAGGGTCGAGGCCATGGGACTGCTTGAGGAGGAGGATAAACTCCGAGAGATAGTGAGGTTGGTCGGAATAGACGCCCTCTCCAGAAACGAGAGGATGATACTCGAGACGGCCAAGTCCCTCAGGGAGGATTTCCTGCACCAGAACGCCTTCCACGAGACCGACACCTATACGTCGATGAAGAAGCAGTTCAAGATGCTTTCGACTATCATAAAATTCCATCATTACGGAACCGAGGCGCTGAAAAACGGTGCTCCCATGAACGAGCTTTTCAACCTCTCTGTCAGAGAGAAGATAGCCAGGATGGGACTCGTTGCCGAGGACTCGCTTCAGCAGATCGACGATCTTGAGAACGTGATGAAGGAAGAGATCGCCAAACTGGTTCCGACGGGAGGCGAATCCAATGTTGCCTAGAGAATATAAGACCATCAGCAGCCTTCAGGGACCGCTCCTCGTGGTTGAGAAAGTCCAGGACGTTAAATACGACGAGCTGGTCGAGATCGAGCTTTCCAACGGCGAACATCGTCGTGGGAGGGTCTTGGAGATAGACTCCAACAGAGCGTTGGTACAGGTTTTCGAGGGTACAGACGGGATCGACATAGAGGATACCAAGGTCCGTTTCGTCGGAAAGGTCCTCACCCTGCCGGTCAGCGGAGACATGCTGGGACGGGTCTTCAACGGTAGAGGAGAGCCCATCGACGGAGGGGCTCCGATAATCGCCGCCGACAACATCGATGTCAACGGTCTGCCAATGAACCCCTATTCCCGTGACTATCCGGAGGAGTTCATACAGACCGGTATATCGACCATCGATGGGATGAATCCCATGGTTCGAGGCCAGAAACTGCCCATATTCTCCGGAGCAGGGCTTCCCCACAACAGAATGGCGGCCCAGCTGGCCCGTCAGGCGAACGTAATCAGCGGCCACGAGGCTTTCGCCGTCGTATTTGCCGCCATGGGAATAACCTTCGAGGAGGCCTCTTTCTTCATGGAGGACTTCAGGAGAACCGGTGCTCTGGAGCGAACCGTAATGTACGTCAACCTGGCCGACGATCCGGCTATCGAGCGAATCACCACTCCCCGTTTGGCTTTGACTGCGGCGGAGTATCTCGCCTTCGAAAAGAATATGCACGTCTTGGTCATCCTTACCGACCTCACCAACTACTGCGAGGCTCTTCGTGAGATCTCGGCGGCCAGAAAAGAGGTTCCGGGTAGACGTGGTTACCCCGGATATCTCTACACCGACCTCGCCACTATGTACGAGCGGGCCGGTAAGATAAAGGGGCGCAGCGGATCCATAACCCAGGTTCCCATACTTACCATGCCGGAAAACGACAAGACCCACCCGATTCCGGACCTTACGGGTTATATCACAGAGGGTCAGATAATCCTCAGTCCCAACCTTCACCGTAAGGGCATATATCCCCCGGTGGACGTCATGCCTTCGCTGTCCAGACTCAAGGACAAGGGTATCGGCAAGGGAAAGACCAGAGAGGATCACGCCGACCTGATGAACCAGCTCTTCGCTGCCTACGCCAGGGGCAAGGAGGCCAAGGAGTTGGCCGTCATATTGGGAGAGGGTGCTCTGTCCGAGGACGACAAGGCTTTCGCCTCTTTCGCCGACCGTTTCGAGGACGAGTACGTCCGTCAGGGAGAGTACAAAAACCGGACGGTGGAGGAAACCCTTCAGCTTGGTTGGGAGCTCCTCACCATGGTCCCTGTCAAGGAACTCAAGCGTGTCCACGACGAGTATATAGAGAGGTATCTGCTGCCTCTCAAAGAGGGTCAGAAGTCCGCAGAAGAAGTCAAGGCTTAGCGGGGTGATGTCATGGCTCGTCTGAACGTCAACCCGAACCGAATGGAGCTATCCAGGCTCAAGAAAAACCTGGTGGTGGCCAAGAGGGGCCACAAACTCCTGAAGGACAAACAGGACGCCCTGATAAAGGCCTTTCTGGAAAAGGCCCGCAAGGTCAAGGAGCAACGCGAAGCGGTGGAGGAAGAGCTCCGTAGATGTTACGAGAGCTTTCTCCTCGCCAGAGCTCAGACCTTGCCCGCCATGTTGGAACAGGCACTTATGATTCCCGGGGCGAAGTGCCGTATCTCCGTGGAACATCGCAACGTCATGAGCGTTGTGGTCCCTGAATACGGTATAGACCAGGAAGGCAAGGCTCTCAACTACGGTTTTGCAACGACCCTGGGCAGTCTCGACGTCGCTCTCGAGCGTTTTTCCTCCATAATGCCGAAACTCATAGAGCTTGCGGCGGAGGAAAAGGCCATAGCTCTCATGTCAACCGAGATAGAGAAGACCCGACGAAGGGTCAACGCGTTGGAGCATGTCCTGATTCCGGCCACGATAGAGACCATAAAGTACATCACCATGAAGCTGGAGGAACAGGAGCGGTCGACTCTCAGCCGTATAATGAAGATCAAAGATATCGTCAGATCTCACTAAACAAAAAGCGGAGGTGGGGCTTTAAAGCCTCACCTCCGCTTTTTCGGTCTTCCCTTCTATTTGAGGGGTTTTCTGTAAAGAAAGGGCTTTGCAGCCTCGAATCCGTAGGATTTATACTCGAAAATCTGCTCCGTGGATCCCACTAGGAGATACCCTCCCGGTCTGAGTGCATCGAAAAACTTCTGATAAAGGACTGCCTTCGTCTCCGGTCTGAAATATATGACTACGTTTCTGCACAGTATGAGGTCGTAGTCTTTTTCGAACCTATCCTCTATCAGGTTCAATCTGGCGAAATCGACCCTCTTTTTGAGATCGTCTTTAACCTGATAGGTCTGTTCGTCTACGACATTGAAATACCTGGTTATCCAATCGGGAGGAACGTTTACCAGCTGTCTCTTGTGATAGATTCCCTTTTGGGCTATGGCGATTGCACCGGCATCGATATCCCTCGCATGAACAGGAGGAGTGGAGGATAGCCCGCATTCGCTGGACAACATCGCGAGAGAGTAGGGTTCCTCTCCGGTTGCAGATCCGGCGCTCCAAAGACGAAGCTTTTTACTGCCTTTGGTCTTGATGAGATCTGGAATTACATGATCTCTCAAATCCCACCACCGTGGGGGATTTCTTAGAAACTCCGAAACGTTTATCGTAAGATAGTCGAGAAAATCCCTCAGTTTATCCTCGTTTTTATTGATCATGGTGAAGTACTGGTCGTAATCGGTCAAATTCCATCGGCTCATGAGCATATGAGCACGACGATGTATTTGATTTTTATATGAATTTAAATCTAATCCAGTTAATTTTTGAACCTGTTGTTTGAAGCGTGTGTACTCCGGCGAATCGTAGTCTTTTTCGTTAGCGACCAAGGGAATCCCTCCTTTATGATGTTATCGTCTACAATCATACCATGTCGGCGGATTACTTGAAATGTGCTATACTGCCTCCTGAGAGTCTTCTAGGTAGTCGCTGCCGATAGCTATCGGGAGAGGAAAGTCCGGGCTCCGAAGGGCAGGACGCTGGGTAACGCCCAGTTGGCGTAAGCCACAGGCCAGTGCCACAGAGATATACCGCCTCCTTGAGAGGTAAGGGTGAAAAGGTGGGGTAAGAGCCCACCGGACGGCAGGTGACTGTCGTGCCAGGTAAACCCCGTCCGGAGCAAGACCGAATAGGGGGGGATGAGGCGGCCCGCCGACCTCCGGGTACGGTCGCTCGAGATGTCTCGCGAGGGACGTCCTAGATAAATGACTACCCACGACAAAACCCGGCTTACAGGAAGGCTCTCCAATACCGTTTCTTGGGACCTAGGACCTAGAAAAAAAAGGCCTAGGTCCTTTTTTTTGTCCTTTCATCCTCTGAATGGCCATGAGCCTCTTGACTCTTTCGCCTTTACGTCCTACTGTTTACTTGGTATATCGTGGAGAGAAATGGGATATTATGGGGGTAGAAGTCATGTTTATGGGGAACTATGACCATAAAATAGACGATAAGGGGCGGATGATCCTTCCTTCCCGATTTCGTCACGCCCTCGGATCCCCCGTCGTATGTACCGTCGGGATAGAGAGATGCATGTCAGTATACCCACTTGATAGTTGGCAGACCTTCGTAGCTCGCTTCGATGAACTGCCTTTTTCTAAAGAGAAATCCAGAAACTTCAAGAGAGTCCTTTTCTCTATGGCTGACGAAATTGTGCCGGATAAAACCGGACGTATTCTCATCGCTCCATCTCTTCGTGGTTATGGAGGGCTGGAAGAGGACGTTTCGGTTATAGGTGTCGAGGACCACATAGAGATATGGGACCGTGTCCGTTGGAACGACAGAAGGTCTACCTTGCTTGGAGACCTGGGGAAGATGATCGAGGAAGTGATGCAGTGAAGGTCAAGCACGTTCCAGTTATGTTGGAGGAGGTCTTGGAATATCTGATAAAAACGAGCTCTCCTGAACGTATAGTAGACGCTACCTTAGGTTTGGGAGGGTATTCGGAAGCGATTCTGAATCGCATAGAAGAGGCAAAGGTTTTCGGGATAGACAGAGACCCTCAGGCTTTGACCATGGCCTCGGAAAGATTGAGTTCATTTGGAGAGAGATTCATTCCCATAAAGGGTAACTTTTCCGATCTAAAGGGGTTGCTCGAAGATATTAATGGAACCCCGGTGGGGGGAGTCGTCTTCGATTTAGGGGTCTCCAATATGCAGATATCCCTACCGGAAAGGGGTTTTTCCTTCAGGGAAAACGGGCCTTTGGATATGAGAATGAACCACGAAGACGGAGGCGAGAGTGCTGCCGATATGGTCAGAGAGCTAACCGCCCCCGAGCTGAGCGAGATTTTTAGGAAATATGGCGAGGAGCGCTTTGCCTGGCCGATAGCAAAATCCATAGTCCGCCATCGTGAGAAGAGCGGTCCTATAGAGGATACGGATACCCTGGTGGAGGTCATTCGTAAGGCACTTCCCGCTCCAGTTATGAGAAAAGCCAAAGGACACCCAGCCAGAAAGGTCTTTCAGGCTCTTAGAATTGCTGTAAACAAGGAGATGGATGCCCTGAACGACGGGCTGGATGCCGCCCTAAAGGTAATATCTCCTGGGGGAGTGGTGGTGGTGGTATCGTATCACTCCCTTGAGGATAGAGTGGTTAAATGGAAATTCAGGGAATGGAAGGACCAGGGAGAAGGGGTTATCTTGACTAAAAAAGCCCTGACGCCCTCGGATCTTGAGATAGAGAATAATCCCAAATCCAGAAGTGCTAAGCTTAGAGCTTTCGCCAAAGGATAGACGCACAGAGGAGGGCTGTCGTGCTTATCAAAGATAAAACCGGAGAAGATCGCAATTGGCCTGGCGACGTCCGTGTCGGAAGAAATAAAAACAAGATAAGCCCTGTATTCGTGCTCTTTCTCGTTCTGGCCATGTTGCTGTGCTCTTCCTTGGTCTGCCTGAGGATGTACGGTCTAGTACTGGAATCCGAGCTGGATGAGCTCACCGCAAAGGTCAGAGACTTGGAGTTACAGGTTACGTCGATCCATAAAAGGTGTTTGGCCATGGAATCTCCTTCGTCGGTATATGGTTATGCCAGCACAAAATTGGGGATGACGGAGAAGTCCTATGCGGGGATAATAAAGGTTCAGTTCTCAGAAAAAACGGCGTCGTCGATATCCGATTCCGAAGGCTGGAGAGGGTCTCTGCCGGACAAGCGCTATAAATGAAAAAATTTTTCCCGTGGATGCTTCTTTTTCTGGTTATGGCTGGACTCATAGGTAGGATCGTCGTTCTTCAGATACATCCTGACGATAGGGTCTTAGAGAGGCTCGGAACTCAGAATAACAGACTTGGTAGGACCTGTTCAACCAGAGGGCCTATCTTGGATAGAAGAGGCGAGCCTTTGGCGATTTCCGTCCCTACCGCAAGCCTGTACATCGATCCCCAGGAATGGAACACCGATAGCGTCGGAAAGCTGAGCGAGTGGGTATCGAAGGAGAAAGCGACCATACTGTCGTCGCTTAAAAAAGGTCGTTTTTATTGGCTCCTGAGGCAAATGGAGGATGAAAAAGCAAAAAAAATACTCGACATGGGGTTGGATGGACTCCATGTTCTTCAGGAGAATAAGAGGGTGTATCCTAACGAGAATCTACTGTCTCATGTTTTGGGATACTGCGATATAGATGGGATAGGGCTGGCCGGATTGGAACTGATATGGAACGATGTACTTTACACTCCTTCCGGTTGGACAATGAAAACCAGAAGTCAAAGGGACTTCGACCTCATGAACCCCGAGGGCAAGGTTTTTTTGACCGTGGACCGTCGTATTCAATATATCCTTGAAAAGCGACTCTCGGATATATCGGCCAAGGAAAAGGTCAAATGGGGTGCCGCCCTTTGTTTGGAAAGCGATACCGGGAGAGTCGTCGGAATGGCCAGCTGGCCTAGCTTTAATGCCAACAAAAGAACAACTATAAACGACGAAAACATGACGAATAACTGTATCGGCAGGGTCTACGAACCAGGCTCCACATTGAAACCGATTATAGTGGCCATGGCCCTTAAGTCTAGATTAGTGGGTAAAAACTCCTGGTTTGTCGATAACGGCAGGATCAAGGTCGCCGACGGTTGGATTTCAAACTCTCATGGACGAGGTAGGGGTAAGATCGACCTTTCCGATGTGCTTATATATTCTTCCAACGTCGGGATGGCTCAGATCGGCATAAAACTCAATCCCTACGAAGCCTACAGAGATCTGGGAGCCTGGGGGTTCGGAAAGAAATCCGGAGTGGAGTTGAACGGAGAGGAGAACGGGTTGTTGCTCCCTCCCGAAAGGTGGTACGGGGTAATCCCTGCTAACGTAGCGATCGGACAGGGAATAGCCGTTACTCCCATTCAACTTATCACAGCTTTCAACGCCATCATAAACGGGGGGAAACTGTTGCTTCCTCATATAGTCGATAGGGTAGAGGATGGAGAGGGGAAATCCATATATCGATCTCAGACGGTCGTCCTGAGAGACCTGCTCCCCCCGGAT
Organism: Dethiosulfovibrio faecalis; assembly: GCF_021568795.1. NCBI lineage: Bacteria > Thermotogati > Synergistota > Synergistia > Synergistales > Dethiosulfovibrionaceae > Dethiosulfovibrio > Dethiosulfovibrio faecalis. The sequence goes on along the minus strand of NZ_JAKGUE010000001.1, from coordinate 350,351 downwards.
TACGTCGATTGGTTTAGAAAGACGCTTCGAAGAGTGATAGTTGAGGGAACCGGCAAAAAAGCCGACTGTCAAGAAGTTAAAATAGGAGGAAAGACCGGAACCGCCCAGGTGGCTACAAAAGGCGAGTACTCCAAAGAGCGTATGGTGGCGTCGTTCATAGGTTTTTGGCCTTACGACTCTCCTGAATATACCTTGTTGGTCGTTCTCGGAGAGCCCGGCCAAGGCAGATATTACGGAGGAGACATAGCCGCTCCGGTCTTTAAGGCTATAGTTGAGGACATAGAGAGATTGAACTCTGGAGGATAATTACGCCATGATTAAAAGACTCAGAGGACTTGTTGAGGATCTTAGGGCCTCCGGAATGGTATCGGCGACCGTAGGTCAACTTCACGATGAGATCGTTCGTTCTATCGAGTTCGATTCCCGTAGGGTAACGTCGGGAACTCTCTTTTGTTGCGTTCCCGGAGTCCACAACGATGGACATAATTTCGCCGTCGCTGCCGTAAAATCGGGAGCGACGGCTCTCTTATGTGAACATATTCCCGATGGGGTGGAAAAAGATGTGCCGATCATCTTGACCGCGGATTCAAGGAGTGCCTTAGGAGCGATAGCCTCTTCGTTTCACGATCATCCCTCTAGGTCTCTCTCTATGGTCGGGGTTACCGGAACCAACGGCAAAAGCACGACTACCTATATGATTCGATCCATCATGAGAGGAAGAGGCAAGGTCGGTCTGTTGGGGACAATCACCTACGACGACGGGAACAAGGAAATCGAGGCCGATAGGACCACTCCAGAGGGGTCGGAGATACAGGCCTTTTTATCCGAGATGGTCCGATCCTGCTGTCACGGTTGCGTCATGGAAACATCCTCTCACGGTCTCGCCCAGGGACGACTATCGGGATGTCTTTTCGACGTGGCGGTCTTTACAAACCTGACCTCGGAACATCTCGACTTCCACGGAGATATGGAGCGCTATTTCGAGGCTAAAAAGTTGCTTTTTACACGATACATGAAACCCGACTGTAAAAAGATTTTCAACATGGACGATCCCTACGGAAAAAGATTGCTGGGAGAATGTACCGGCTCCAACGTCGTAACCTATTCGTCCAAGTCCAGCTCGGCCACTGTAACGGGATCCGATATAGCCCTGGATGTCGGCGGGCTTCTCTTCGACCTCGCTATCGAGGAACGGGTTAATCGGGTGCGTCTGCCCCTTATCGGAAGGTATAACGTCAGCAATGCCCTAGCGGCGGCGGCGGCCTGCCATTCCATGGGTTTTTCCTACGATGAGATCCAACACGGTCTTGAGAACATACCCCAGGTGCCGGGCAGAATGGAACGTTACCTTTTCGATAAGAGAGCTTGCGCCATCGTGGATTACGCCCATACTCCTGACGCATTGAGCAATCTCCTTTCAGCCGCCAGGGATATATGTAACGGGAGGCTTATAGGGGTATTCGGCCTCGGCGGAGAGAGGTTCAGAGGAAACCGTTGGGCAATGGGCGAGATAGCGGCACAAAAGGCGGACCATCTGGTTCTGACGATGGATAATCCCAGAGGAGAGGATCCACTGTTGATAGTCAAGGATATACTGGAAGGCGTCCATAAGGTAGAGGGTAACAGCTACGATGTCGTCATCGATAGAAAAGACGCTATCTACAAAGCCCTGGATATGTCTAGAGAGGGAGATGTCGTGGTAATTTCCGGCAAGGGGCCGGAGAATTATATCCTGATAAAAGGCAAGAAAACTCCTTACAGCGACTCCGAGTCGGTACGAAGCTGGGGGGAAGATCGAGGAGTTTCATGGAAATGAGCACAAAGATCCGTTCGTGGTCTAAATATGCCTCGTTGGCGGAGGGGACGCTCAAGGGTGACGACGGCGAATTCTCCGGCCTTATCCGGGTGGACAGCCGAAAGATCGAAGAGGGAGACCTATTCGTGGCTTTGCCGGGTAATAACGTGGATGGACATGACTTCATCCTGAACGCAGTTTCCCGGGGAGCCCATTGCGCTCTGGTGAGTCCCTCTTGGAGGGAGAAAATAAAGACCCTCCCCGTGGGATTTCGAGTTATAGAGGTGGATGACCCAGAGCAGGGACTGATAAGAATAGCCCGTCATCGGCTCAAAGGGCTGAAAAAAGCGATAGCCGTAACCGGAAGCGTAGGCAAGACGTCCACCAGAGAGATGATATTTCTCGCTTTAGGAGGGACTTCGTCAGGGGTCTACAGGGCCAGAAGCAGCCACAATACGAGAATAGGCTGTGCTCTTACCGCAGCGGAGATGCCGGAGGACACTTCCGTCCTGATCCTGGAGATGGGGACCAGCCACCCAGGAGAGATCTCCGAGATGATCGATCTATATCCTGTAGACACTGCGGTTATAACCGAGATAGCTCCGGCTCACCTAGAGGGATTGGGTAGCCTGGAAGGCGTTCTTGAGGCAAAACTTGAAATACTGGGATCCTCAAATTTGAGGAAGGTCATATTTAACGGCGACAATTTCATATTGTCCTCCGCCTTGAAGAACAGGTCCCTGGGAACGAACTGGCGGGCTATATCGGTAGGTATTTCCGGAGACTACGTATTGGAGAATATCTGCCTCGACTGGCAGGAACGTCCTGTTCTTTCTATGACTATCGGGAGAGAACTGGATCGAAGCTCTTACGGAATCTCGGCGGAGATCGCCGGAATACATAACGCCAGCCTGTTGGGTATGGCATGGGCTACTGCTGTGGAATCGGGAGTATCCCCCGAGGAGGCCTCTATCAGGTTATCGTCGATAAAACCCTACCGTGGAAGAGGGGTCTTGAAAGATCGAGACGGGATCCTGGTGCTGGATGAAAGCTACAATGCAAACCCGAAATCCATGGGAGCCATGCTGGATCTGGTGGCCCAGAGTCCTTTCCCTAGAGAAAAAAGGATCCTCGTTCTCGGTGAGATGGGGGAACTTGGAGAAGGCTCTCTCTCTCTACATGAAGAAATTCTTAAGAAAGCTCTGCCATTGGGCAAGGTCTTTCTTTTCGGGGTCATGTGGGGCCATTTGAAGCCTCCTGTAAAGGTGTACGAGGACATCGAATCGTTGTCTTCCGATTTGAAGAGCCTTCTCTCAGAGGGGGATTTCATCGCGATAAAGGGATCCAGGTCCAACGAGCTAGAACGTCTTATGGAGATCTTTCCATGACAATAGGTCTTTTAATATGGGGATTGATCCTGTTTTTTTTCTCCGTCTTGGTTCAGTCCAGATGGATAGCATGGCTGAAACGTCGCGATTTTAAATTGGCCCAGAAAAGCTACGGACCGGCGAGAGACGAACAAAAGGGCAAGACCCCGTCCCTAGGAGGGGCGGTGTTTATGACAACGGTGCTGCCGTCAATTTTGATAGGCTGGGCTTTAGGAGATGGGTCTTTAAGGTTCCAAATCCTTTTATGGTCCTTGCCTCTGGCGTCGGGCGGAATCGGGCTATGGGACGACCTTCTGAAATACTCGAGATCCTCCAGTGAAGGGCTATCCAGCCTGCAGAAACTTTCAGCTCAGGTATTGATATCCCTGATTTGGTCCGTGATAGTTCAAAGATATTTAGGAATTGCCGTTTTGCCCGGAATTTACCTGTCCCCGACGCTGTCGGTTCTCATATGTTCTTTTCTCGTCGTGTCCATGCTCAACGGGGTCAACGTTACAGACGGATTGGACGGACTGGCCGCGGGAGCCTCGTCGATCTCGTTGATGTTCCTCTGTACAGTAGTATCGTCCGGAATCAGCGGGGTGGTAGCTGGACTAGCCATGACGCTCGGTTTTCTGTGGTACAATTCCTTCCCTGCCAGGATATTCATGGGAGATTGCGGTTCTCATTTTCTCGGGGGGCTTTTAGTATCAATATCGGTCTGTGGGGGAGGCTTGCTGTACGTCGTTCCTGCGGGAGCTCTCTTCGGGGTAGAGATATTATCCGTGGCAATTCAAATAGTAGCTATAAGGCTTTTTTCCCAAAAGGTCTTCAAGATGAGCCCGATCCATCATCATTTCGAGTTATCCGGCTGGAGCGAGGTTCAGATAGTTCTGAGATTCTGGATCCTGCATTTAGTCGGTATCGTCGCCCTTTTTCTGTTTGGAATGGGCCTTGGTCTTCACTTTTAAGGAGAGGTGGCAGTCGTCGTGGAAGATTTTTTCGGTAAAAAAGTTACCGTATTGGGGGCCGGGATCAGCGGCGAGGCTTTGGCGTCCTGTGCGGTCAGGTCGGGGGCTTCCGTATTTGTTACCGAAAGCAAAGCCGATATACCGGAGGAGAGACGGCTTGCCCTAAAGGGTATGGGAGTCGACTTCGAGATAGGAGGGCATTCCTCCAAGGCTTTGGAATGTGATCTCATGCTGGTGAGTTCCGGAGTTTCCCCTACGGCTCCTTTGCTTCTGGAAGCGAGGGATTTCGGTATCGAGGTGATCGGCGAGGTCGATTTCGTGTTGCCCAACCTGGACGGGAAGGTTATCGCCGTGACGGGGACTAACGGAAAAACCACCACCACCTCTCTGATCGCTCATCTGCTTAAAGTTTCCGGCCTTGATGCCCTAGCCGTGGGTAATATAGGTTCGCCTTTAGGGACCTTCGCAGGTGAAAAAAGAGACGTTTTCGTGATAGAACTGAGCAGTTTTCAACTTTACTGGACCGAAAAAGCCGAGTTCGATATCTCTGTAGTCACCAACATCGCACCGGACCATATCGATTGGCATGGATCCTACGAAAACTACATTTTAGCCAAGAAAAAAGCTATCTCTCGCAGAGGAGATACAGGGTGGTCCATCGTTCAGGAAAAGGATCGTGTCCTCCTAGGAGGGCAGGGCGATCCAAGGACCATAGGTTTGACGCTGGAGAACGATTTAAAGAAAGACGGCATATATATAGGCGATGAAAGGGCGACCGCCGTTATAGAGGGAATTCGCCACGATCTTTTTAAGTCGGAACAGGTCCCTTTGCTGGGAGGACACAACATAGAGAACGCTGCTATGGCTGCAACCGCCTGTATATTGTCCTCTTGCAAGGAGACGGATTGGTCCATAGGGCTTGCCTCCTATCAAGCGCCACCACATAGATGCCAGTTCATAGTGAAGAAAAACGGGATATCCTATGTGGATGACTCCAAGGGAACCAACGTCGCCTCTACCTGTACTGCCCTTAGATCCATTCCGGGAGGAAAGGTAGTCATTTTGGGAGGAAAAGGTAAGGGAGAAAGTTACCGCGAGTTGGCCCTGGCGGTGAAGGATAACTGTAGATACGCCATATTACTGGGAGAAGAGCGTTTTGCCATAGCCGAGGCCCTGAAAGAACAGGGCATAACCGACTGGGAGATGGTCCGCTCCATGGAAGAGGCCGTTATCGAAGCATCCGGGAAGGCTAAAAAAGGAGATACTGTGCTGCTCTCCCCTGCCTGCACTAGTTGGGATATGTACGGAAGCTACAGGGAGAGAGGCGACCATTTCAGTGGGTTGGCGAAAGCGATAGAGGGGATCGACGTCGGGTCGTGAGGTCGGGAAGGGACCCTATCGTATGGATCGTACCCCTTATCCTTTCCGCTCTTGGAATAGTGGTGATACTGTCTTTGACCACGGTTAGGCTAGGCGACGGTTCAATATCGTTTGTGATAGGACAGAGGCAGGCTCAGTGGTTAGCTTTGGCCTTGATATGTATGTTGATGTCGAGCGCCTTACCGTTGGCTTTCTGGTGGAATCGTAGTGGACTTTTCCTGCTGTCATCCTGGTTGTTGACGTGGCTGACATTAATACCAGGGATAGGGACCGGCGGAGGCGGAGCTTCAAGATGGATCAAAGTAGGTTCTATAAGCTTTCAGCCACTGGAATTGCTCGTTTTTTTTCTGATGATTCACCTGTGCAAAATCTACACAGAAAAGAGCTTAAAATCCTTCAGAGCATTCTCCTTGACGTTATTGCTGATATTTATCGTGGCAATTCCGATCTTGTTGCAACCCGATCTTGGTGGAACCATGTTATTGTTTTTCCTAGCCATGGGCATCTATGTACAAGCTTACGGTTTTCTTCTGCCTTTTACCTCAGCCATATTGTTGTCGCCCGTTTTCGTATTTCTATCTCAGAAAGGCTACAGACAGAGACGAATCGTTGCATGGCTTGATCCTTGGTCAGATCCTACCGATATCGGATATCAGACGATTCAGGGTTTGATAGCATTCGCTAACGGAGGTTTCTGGGGAACCGGATTGGGAAAGGCTGTACAGAGAAGTCGATTTCTACCGGCAGCTCATACAGATTTCGTGTTTGCCGCTATCGCGGAGACGTTGGGAGTACTGGGAAGCGTAACCGTCTTGTTGTTGTTCTCTCTCTGGTTTTTTCGGATTTACTGTCATTTTCGTCAGGCCCAAGATTCATCGATAGCCTTGCTGTTGTGGGCAGGAGCTCTCTCCATAGCTCTCCCCCTGGTTATAAATATCGGAGGAATATCGAACGCCATGCCGATGACAGGGATGCCTTTGCCCTTTTTGAGTTACGGCGGGAGCTCTCTGGTAATATCTTGGCTTAAGATAGGGCTTATCCTTCGAGCTTTGAGAGAGTTATACGATGAAAAACGGGGGGTGGAGGATTGAAAATAATCTTAGTTGCAGGAGGAACCGGTGGACATATAACTCCGGCGATAGCGTTCGGAGACTCGAGAAAAAAAGCGGGAGATCGAGTATGTTACGTATGTGGATCCAGGTCTATAGAAAAATCCATATATGAAAGCCATCACGTTCATCCTTTGATCCTGCCTATAGAGGGGTCTCCTCTAGGGAAAAGGACCTTTAAAAGCGTCGTCGAAAGATCGTGGGGCATGATAAAGTCCATCGTGATCATGTACGAGAAGATCAATAAGATTAAGCCCGATTGCATGGTCCTTTTTGGAGGTTACATCTCTTTCCCCGCCCTCGTTGTGAGCAAAATCATGAAAATCCCCGTCTTTATCCACGAACAGAACGTCGTGGCAGGAAAGGTGGCACGTATAGCCTCGATATGGAAAGTTCCTGTCGCTATGGGATGGCGAAAATGTAGAGGGATAACAGGAACATACACGGGGATACCGGTAAGAGACTTTCGAAAACTTTCTCGGGAGTCGGCCCTCAATGAACTAGGGTTAATCGACAAGGTCGACAGCGAAGATCGTATCATAGTGGTATTTGGCGGTTCTCTGGGAAGCTCGAGTCTAATCGACTTGGTAACGATCACCTTATCTATGGTAGAATTTGCAAGGTGCTTTTTCATCGTATTGGGGGCCGACAAGGACCGCTTAGATGATAAAGTAGCATATTTCTCCAGTAGATGGGACATGTCGCCGATCTACGGGGTGGCAGATATGGTTATCTGTCGATCCGGAGGAGCCACACTGGCCGAAATAGGCAAGTTAGGCATACCCGCCGTGGTAATTCCCTGGGAGAAAGCCTCCGATGGACATCAATATGAAAATGCCCTGTCTTTTTTGGACGATAGAGAGTCAGGACGGATCTGGAGTCCCGAAATGGGCGTTTCCAAGCTGATAAAGGTGATAGACGAGTTGGAGAATGGAGCTTTTCGAAAATCTGATAGAAAAGACAGTGGATTGAAAAACTCGACCGACGACGATGATGCAGCCTCGGCGTTGTGGCGATTGATTCTTTCGCATATTTGAAGGGAGAGTCCGGCTTTGGAAATAAAGGAGATAAACTTGGATGAGGTTCGCCATATACATCTGATGGGGATCGGCGGTGCCGGAATGAGCGGTCTAGCCCTTCTTTTAAATGAGCTAGGTTTCGATGTAAGTGGTTGCGATATGTCCTATGGATTCTACGTCGAAAAGGTGGCTCAAGCTGACATAGACTTCAATATAGGTCATAGTCCGGACCATCTATCTCAGTTTTCTCCCGACCTTTTGGTCTACAGCAGTGCGATTCCCGACGACAACGAGGAGCTTGTGGCCGCTAGAGAAATTGGCATAACCGTCGCCCAGAGAGCTCAGGTATTGAGTGCCATCTTCGACGTTAGATACGGTATCGGAGTCGCCGGTACCCACGGAAAAACCACGACCTCTTCCATGATAGGGCTCATACTCAGCGGAGCCAGGCTTGAACCTACCGTCGCAATAGGCGGAGAGCTGTGCGACATCGGGTGCAACGCCAGGCTGGGGTCGGGTCCCCACATGGTTGCCGAGCTTGACGAAAGCGACGGCTCCTTTCTCTGTTTCCATCCAACCATATCGGTTATAACGAACGTCGATTGGGATCACGTAAACCATTATCCTGATTTTGATTCCGTCTTGAATACTTTCGAATCTTTCTCTAAAAACCTGAGAAAGGGCGGTCTGTCCATCCTTTGCGGCGAGGACAGGGGAGTACAGTCTCTGTTGAAGATGATGGACGAAAGCAGTCCCAAAATCACCTATGGTTGGGGCGATAGATGGGATTGGGGAGCTTCAGACATAGAGTATAATCATGGTGGTGGAGTTTCCTTCTCCGTCAGGAAAGACGGTAGGTCTATAGGCAGAATAGAGCTATCGGTCTCGGGAGACCACAACGTTTTGAACGCTCTTGCGTCCTGTATCGTGGCAGACACGTTATCCGTTCCGTTCGACGTGATAAAGAGAACCCTGCGTCAGTTTAAAGGTGCAAAAAGACGGTTACAGTTCAAGGGTGGAATAGAACATATAGACGTATACGACGATTATGGTCATCATCCGAGAGAGGTAGAGGCTACCCTGAAGGCGATAAGTCAGATATTTCCGGAGAGAAAAATCCTGGTGGCCTTTCAGCCCCATCGATTCACAAGAACGGCAGCCATGGCAGAGCAATTTGCCGAAGTCCTTACCTATGCCGATAAGGTAGTGGTCTTGCCCATATACCCTGCGGACGAATCGTCCATTGAGGGGGTAACGTCCCACCTGATAGGGGATCATTTATCGAAGAAAAACCACCCGTCCTTTTTCGTGACGGACAGAAAAAAGGACGCCATAGATAAGGTCATCTCCTTGGTCGAGGATGGCGATGTTATATTGACCCTAGGAGCGGGGGATATCGAGGACCTGGGAGATATACTTGTAAAAGAGATAGGCCGCAGGAACGTTGCCCCTCATTCTATAGCAGTAGGGGTTTGAGCGAGACCATTGGGACGAGTGTCTCCATATGCCGGAAAATCGTCTAGGGGTATTTTTTTTCCTCCTATTGGTGTCGTTTCTCGCAGCGTTTCCGTTTAAACTGGAGAGAAACTATCAGTTTTTGAGGTTGAGGTCGATGGTATTGGATTCCTGTCCGTCGTTAAGGATAGAGAAAAAGATCCTGTCGTACATACCACCGGATGCTATACGTTTTTGGCCCCTATCGTTTACGCGAGTAGACGATTTGGTCGATGGCGTAGAGAAGAGCGAGCCGTTGTCCATAGATGTCCAAGTTAGGTGGGGGACCCTGCTTTGCAGGATAAAGCCCTTGACCGTCTTGAGTACCTTTTCCTGGGGAAAAAACTCTTGGTATCTTTCCCTCGGAGGAAAGGTCTGGTCCGAGTTTCATCCTATGAACGAAGATATCTACGGGAAGCCGGATAATCCCTTGGTGATTATAGATGGCTCGATGCCTCCTCCGGTGGAAATGATATCGAACGACCAAGAATCGGTAATGGATTTCAATTACGATCTCGATGAGTATTCGTCGACCATAAGAGGCCTCACAGATATGGATTTACCTGGAGAAATCCTGTCTTTAAGGATCTATAGAGAAGGCGGTATGGAGTTGGCCTCTCTGTATATAAAGAGAGAAGACCGAGGTTTTTTGACTGTTATAATCGATAGAGATAAGGACTTGTACTCTCAGACCTCTGCCGTAAACGAGCTACTGTGTTCTGGGGTCAAGTTCAAAAGCGGTGAAATCGTGGACGCCTCCTACGGTGATAAGATAGTCGTAAAAGGGCTGAACGATTAAACCAGGCGCGAAGGGAGCGATGGGTTTGTGAAAAAAGAGCCTGACATTTTCGTAGGTCTTGATCTCGGCACCTCTAAGGTGTCCGTCGTCGTGGCGGAAAGAGACGTTCGCTCTGACGAGGCCCAGATCATAGGGGTGGGGCAGGCTCCCTCCGCAGGGATAAGAAAGGGCATGATAGTCAACCTGGAACAGGCCGTTTTAGCGGTAAGAAGGGCTTTAAAGGAAGCGGAGACCATGGTGGGGTTCTCTCTGGACGATGTTACCGTGGCTTTTAGCGGAGTAGAGGTTGACAGCGTCATGTCTCACGGCATGGTCTCTCTGGGAAGGACACCCCGGCAGATAGAGATAGACGACGTCGAGAGAGTCATCGAGACGGCGCAAAGCGAGCTTTCTGTTTCATCCAACAGGAGCGTACTCCATACAATTCCGGTAAAATATTCGATAGACGGAAATTCCGGTATAGACGATCCTTTGGGAATGACTGGAATTCGTCTCGAGATAGAGCTACAGTCTGTAGTTGTGCCCACCACAGCGCTTCAAAACGTGGTTAACTGCGTCGAAAAAGCCGGTGCTAGAGTCAACGGACTGGTCGTAAAGCCTCTCGTAGCGGCCCTAGGGGCTCTCTCCTCTGAGGAGAGGACCGCTGGAGCTGTGGTGGTATCCATAGGTGGAGGTACTACCGGGGTGGCTGTATTCGTAGATGGTCGCCCGGTTCGCCTTTCCGTAATACCCATAGGAGGAGACCACATCACAAACGATCTTGCCTATGTAGCTAAGATCCCTATAAGCGTGGCGGAGGAACTGAAAAAGCGTCTGTCTCTAGAGCCGCCAGAAGAGGATGAGGAGTTCGAGGTAGTGATAAGAGGCAAGGCCAAAACCATGCCTATAGACGCCTTAGTAGAGGTCGTCTCCTGTCGATTGGAAGAGCTGTTCTCTCATCACGTGAAAGAGATTCTGGACGGTATGAACTATCATGCTTTCCCCTCGGGAATCATCCTAACGGGAGGCGTGGCTTTAACGGAAGGGTTGGAGGGATTCGTCTCCGATGTCATGGCGCTGCCGGTGAGAGTCGGAGCCCCCATCGTATCCCATCAGATGCCTCCTGGGATGAGTTCATGTCAATATTCTTCCTTGGCAGGAATCGTTCGCTACCTTGTGGAGAGAGATCGGCATAGATATCGTTACATAGAGACCTCTGTGGGAATTTTAAGGGGCGGGGGGTACTCGGCAAGAGAGTCGTCGCCTAGGCACGTGCCGAGCTTCGGAGAGGGAAGAGGGGTCTTCGATTCCATAAAGAGGGCCTTTAAGGATCTGTTTTAAAGAACCAGCCGCTGGGAGGTTGTGATATGGACATGAATGGTGTCTTTAAAGTCACCTCGGAGAGCAATCCGAACAGAGAGGTGATCAAGGTCGTCGGTGTCGGAGGGGGCGGAGGCAACGCCCTCAACAACATTATCCGAAGCGGCGTAACCGGAGTAGAGTTTTTAGCCGTCAATACCGATATGGCATCGTTAAGTCTATCGGAAGCCCCGACCCGTCTGATATTGGGCAAAGAGCTCACCAAGGGGCACGGAGCCGGAGCGGACCCTCAGATAGGACACGGAGCAGCCAAGGAGTCCTTCGACGAGCTCAAAGAGGTCCTGGTCGGAGCCGATATGGTCTTCTTGACCGCAGGAATGGGAGGAGGCACCGGAACCGGCGCCAGTCCGGTCATAGCCGAGATAGCCAGAGAGACTGGATCACTCGTTGTCGCGGTTGTTACGACGCCTTTCTTCTGGGAGGGCAAAAGACGGAAGTCGCAGGCCGAGATGGGAATAAAGGCCCTTCAGGAAAAGGTCGATGCTCTGATAGTTATCGAGAACGACAAATTAATGGAGATCTCCGATAAAAACACCGTTTTGACCGATGCCTTCAGGATGGCAGACGACGTTCTTCGCCAAGCCGTTCAAGGGGTGACCGATCTAATCTTGAGACCAGCACTCGTAAACGTCGATTTCGCCGACGTCCGATCGGTGATGCAGAACGCAGGCTCGGCAATCATGGGCATAGGAGAAGGACGAGGCGACAACAGGGCGGTTATGGCAGCCCAGGCCGCGATAAACAGTCCTCTTATGTCCATACCCATGACCGGAGCCAAAGGAGTACTCTTTAACATAACCGGAGGAGCGGACGTCGGTATATTCGAGATCCACGAAGCCGCCAGGATAATAAACGAAGCCTCCGACGAGGATGCCAACATTATATGGGGAAGTGCCATAGACGACGAGATGGAGGACAGGATAAAGATAACTGTCATCGCGACAGGGTTCTCCGACTACGAACAGGCAAAATCCAAGGCGACTCCCTTTGGGAACGTTAACCATGGATCAGGATCCAAGTCCACCACCACACAGAGAAACGAGAAGAAGACTTCCGGTATAAAATTAGAACCTACGGACCTATCGCCCGAGGAAGACGGGCCGGACATGTTCGAGCTCCCAGGGCTTCCTAAAGACTCATATGACGTTCCGTCCTACATAAGAAAGGTTCGTAGGACCCGCGATAAAGACAAAGACAACGGAGGAAGATAGACATTTAGCGGGATCGGACCTCTAGTAGGTTTGTCCCGCTTTTTTAAGGGAATGGTGTTGTTATGGCTAGGAAGGTAAAGCGGAAAAAGAGGAGCTTGTTGCCCTTTGGAGATCTGATGCTGCCTATACTTGGCCTGGTAGCGTTGGGATTTTTGGTTTTCGGGATAAAAATTTTTTTCCTTCCCGATAAAGACGACCCTTACGGAAAATACGTTCAGGAGGCCAGCCCCGTTCCTCCTCAGACTCGTAAGACAGACGATTCCACGGAGGGCCGCTCTCTGAAAGAGGACGAAATCTCTGTGGAAAACGGCACTGTGGTTGCCGTTCCCATATCCGTGGAAAAGGCGAAGGAAAAAACGAAAGCTCCTTCTCCGAAAAAAACCGCAACCCTGCCAAAGCCTGCAAGCACCCCATCAAGACCCTCTGCCAACGCGAAAAACTCCTCTTGGTACGTTCAGATAGGTGCCTTTGAACAACGGTCAATGGCTAAGGCATTGGCGTCTAAGGTCGATTCCAAAGGGTACTCCGCTATAATAGGAGAGGGGATAGTGAACGGAACCAGATATTATAGGGTTTGGATCCCCGGCGGAACCTCGCGTAACCAGGCTACTGCGATCGGGGAGAGACTCAAAAAGCTAGGATATCCCTATTTTGTGTTTCTCAGGAGGTAGGTGACTCTGTTGGGAATCTACAAGGTCAAGAAGCTGGTGGTGGTCACCGGACTCTCCGGCAGCGGTAAATCCAGTACCCTTAATATCCTGGAGGATCAAGGCTTATTCGCCGTAGACAACATCCCGGCGGCTCTTCTTCCTCAGCTTCTGGAACTTTTGGGAACTCATGATTCCGCCGTCGTAAACGGCGTGGTCGTCGTTGTAGACGTGAGAGGGAAAGACCTGGATCGATTCGTGACGATCTCCAGGAAGCTCAGGGCGAGAGTAGAGGACTTTTCCGTCGTCTTTCTGGACGCCACCGAGGATGTTCTCGTACAGAGGTTCAACACCACCAGACGGAGCCATCCTCTGGGAGATGGAGTCACCATACTAGAGGGGATAAAAAGGGAAAGGGAACTTCTTGCCTCCATAAGACAGGAGGCGGATATAATCGTAGATACCTCCGATCTGGATATAAGATCGTTTAGACCCGCACTTTTAAAAGCTCTGGGATCGCCGGATCCTCAGCTCACGGTTCTTTTTTCCTCGTTTGGGTTTAAACACGGAATACCGAACGACAGCGATTATGTCATGGACGTCAGGTTTTTGCCTAACCCCTATTATGTCTCCAACCTGAAAGATCTTACAGGTGCGGACGAACCGGTAAAAAGCTATATAAAGGAACAATTTCCTGATTGGAAACTTTTTTTAGACAAAACCGTCGATTTCTTCGAGTTTTTGCTCCCTCAATATGTAAGGGTCGGAAAGAACTCCATGCACATAGCGATAGGGTGCACCGGAGGACGACACAGATCCGTAGCCGTGGTCGAATGGCTCGAGTCAATTTTTGAGGAAGAGGGTTATCGTGTGACCCATTCCCATAGAGACATAGATAAGCCTTGAGGAGCTTTTTTGACGATACAACGATACGCTTCAGGGAGGAGATGACTCAATGAGGCATCTATGGCCCTTTTTATGGGGACTTTCGGTAGGTGTTATCGGTGGAGTGCTCTTTAAGAGGAGAAGAACGGGATTCCGATCATCCCCCCCCACGGCCGACTCCGGTGTTTCGTTTCGTCTTTCGTTCGGACCTTATGTAGTAGCGGTAGGTGGAGGTACCGGTCTATCCGCATTCTTGATGGGACTGAAGGGATTCACGAAAAACATAACGGCGGTCGTCACAGTCACCGATGAGGGCGGTAGCTCGGGACGTATCACAAGAGACTGGGGTGTTCTTCCCCCCGGAGATATCCGAAACTGCATCGTCGCTTTGAGCGAGAACGACGACGTGTTGAGGTCCTTTATGGATTTTCGCTTCGATAAAGGAGACTTAGCCGGACATAGTCTGGGCAACCTCATGCTGCTCGCCTCTGCCGAGATGGCAGGAGACTTCAAGCTGGCGGTTGAGAGAATCAATCAACTTCTAGCTATAAGAGGTCGAGTTCTCCCGGTCTCCACGGAAAACATCGTTCTTCGGGGAAGGACAAACGACGGCAAAGACGTCAAGGGAGAGCTTGAGATTTCCAACTTCGGCACGGACCTGAACGAGATATGGCTGGAGCCGTCGGATGCAAAACCGATCAAGGAGGTCATCGCCGCTGTAGACACGGCGGATCTTATCGTCTTGGGCCCCGGAAGTCTCTTCACAAGCGTGATCCCCAACCTCCTTATAAGAGATTTTCGAGAAAGAATAAGAAATGGTTTGGCTCCCACCGTGTATGTGGCCAATATAATGACCCAGCCCAGAGAGACCGAGGGGATGTCGATAACGGAACATTTAAATTGGATAGAGAGAGTCCTCGGAAAACTCCCAGACTACGTAATAGTGAACGATCAGGAGGTCCCGCGAGGACTGTTGGAACGATATAAAGCGGATGGAGCGGAACCTCTCTACCTGAACGACGACGAAGAGGTCGAGTTGTACGAAAAAGGCTGCAAGGTCCTACGGGGTTCTTTTCTAAGGGTAGATCGAGTAAAGGGAGAACCGGTCATCAGACATGACGGGGGACGTCTATCGGAGGCCATATTCTCCTTGATACAGAAGAAGGACGGTGGAACTTTCTAAGTGGACTCTCTAAGCAGTGAGATATGGGATGAATGGATATCATCCCATGTTCCGGATCGGATATCGGCCGACTCGGAAATAGCTGGTACATTTTCCTGTATGAGACGAAAGATCACGAAAGCAGATAGGGTGGTTCTCTCCTCCAGAAGACTGTGGATTTTCCATCGCATGAGACGTTTATGGAAAAAAACCTCATGGGGGAGCGATTTTGACCTGGGGAAAATGTTGCATGTCCCGGCAAGACACAGAGGGACCGTACAACTGGAGATGCCCATGGACCTATTCAGAACGGTTCAGTCGAAAGAGCTTAGCGGATCCTTCATCCGTTGGGCCTGGGTCAGAGGGATATTCGGTGCCGTAGGTTCTGTATTTTTCCCTAAACGAGGGTACTACTTTCTATTTCGAGTTCCTTACGACGAAATACTTACGGGCCTGAAGGATCACCTTCAGAAAAACGACCTTTCCGTCTCCTATCGGAGGGGCTCTGGCTGTGTCGAGGTCATGGTGAGAGGCCAAAACGACATCGTAGATCTCATGATAGGCATGGGGTTATCCGACGCGGCTCTGAAGATGGAGGAAAAAGCCATCGTCAGATCCATGAGGGACAGGGCCAATCGTCTGGTAAATTGCGATGCCTCCAACATAAGGAAGACTGTCGATGCCGCAAGACGTCAGATAGCCCTTGCGACATTCCTTAAGGAAAACGGCCATGAAGATGAGCTATCTCCCGATCTGGCCGAACTTATCGAACTGAGAATCGCCAATCCAAGTGCCAGCCTGAACGAACTGGGAGCTGCAATGAATTCTCCCGTAAGCAAGAGTACCGTAACTTATCGATGGAAAAAGATCATGTCCATCGCCGAGATCTACGGTTTTAGCTACGATGATTAAAAACTCGAAAGGAGCGTCATACGCCATGTCTAAGGTGAAAGTCGCAATTAACGGTTTTGGTAGAATAGGAAGATTGGTACTGAGAGCCCTCCATGAGTACGACCAGGAGGGGTTGATAGACATAGTGGCGACAAACAGTCGCTCGACCTCTGAGCAGAGAGCCTATCTTTTCAAGTACGATTCGGTCCATCGCAGATATCAGGGTAAAGTCGACTACGACGACGAAAATATCTTCGTGGATGGCAAGGCCATAGCCACCCTCCGACACTCGACCCCGGACCAGTTCAACTGGGGCGACCTTGGAGTGGATATCGTGATCGAGGCATCGGGGATATACAAGGATACGGAAAAAGCCCAAGCTCACCTCGAGGCAGGGGCTAAGAAGGTGGTAATCACTGCACCTGGCAGCGGAGAAGGGCTGGGAACCTTCGTGATGGGGGTCAACGAGGGGTCCTACGATCCTGCGACACATCACATCGTCTCCAACGCTTCCTGCACGACCAACTGTCTTGCCCCTGTGGCGAAGATACTGAACGACGAATTCAACATCGTAAAAGGGGTTATGACCACCGTTCACGCCTATACAGGAGATCAGAAGACGGTCGACTCGTCTCATAAAAAATTCCACAGAGGAAGAGCGGCCGCCGTCTCCATGGTCCCAACTTCCACTGGAGCAGCTAAGGCTGTAGGCTTGGTAATACCGGAACTCAAGGGCAAACTGAACGGAATGGCCCTGAGGGTCCCTACTCCTAACGTCTCCGTAGTCGACCTCGTCGTAGAGCTTCCCAAATCGGTGACGACAGAGGAAATCAACTCTACGGTCAAAAAATATTCCGAGGGATCCATGTCCAGATATCTGGGATACGAGACGGACGACTGCGTGTCCATGGATTTCGTCCATGACAGTCGATCCTCTATTTTCGCCCCGAACCACACTATGGCTATAGACAACATGGTCAAGGTACTGTCCTGGTACGATAACGAATGGGGCTATTCGTGCCGTTGTCTGGACCTGGTCAATCACATGATCAGGAAGGGGCTGTAGGACTTGAACCTAAGGACCCCCGACTACGGTTCTCTTAGAGGCAAAAAAGTCCTGGTAAGGGTGGACTTCAACGTTCCGTTGAAAGACGGTATCGTATCGGACGACACGAGGATAAGGGCCCACCTGCCGACATTGAAGGCCTTGAAGGACGCTGGAGCTATCGTAGCTTTGGCCTCCCATCTAGGTCGTCCGAAGGGCAAAATAAATCCGGAGTTCAGCCTGAAGGCGGTAGTGCCGGCAGCGGAAAAACTGCTCGGCACCATAGAGTTCGTCGAGGACTGTGTCGGTCCCAAAGTGGAGAAAGCCCTAAAAAACTCGACGGGTAAGATCCTCCTGTTGGAGAACACCAGATTCCACAAGGAAGAAGAGGCCAACGACCCCGATTTCTCTCGTTCCATGGCGGCTCCTTTCGAGGTATTCCTATTGGACGCTTTCAGTGCATCCCACAGAGCTCATGCTTCCACCGTAGGAGTTCAGGAACACCTCGATTCCTACGCCGGTTATCTTTTGGACGAGGAGATAGCCGCATTGTCAAAGGTGAGAGATCATTCCGAACCCCCTTTCGTGCTTGTATTGGGAGGAGCGAAGGTCTCGGATAAGATAGGGGTCATAGACAACCTCATGTCCAAGGTGTCCTCCATAGTGATAGGAGGGGGCATGGCCTTCACGTTCCTCAAGGCAAAAGGTGGTGCGGTGGGCAGATCCCTTCTCGACGAGGGACATCTCGAATTTGCCGCTTCCATGCTTGAGAAGGCGGCAAATTCGGGCGTGACGATGGAGCTACCTGTCGACGTCGTAGCGGCTACATCTATAGAGGATCTATCGGGTCTTACTTCCTGTCCCGCCGACGGAATCCCCGACGATTTGATGGGGCTGGATATAGGCCCCGAATCCGTAAAGGCTTTCTCTAAAATCATCGAAGGAGCAAAGACCATACTCTGGAACGGACCGTCCGGGGTTTTCGAGGTCGAGACTTTTTCTAGGGGAACCAAGGGGCTATGCGACGCCGTGGCCAAAGCCACATCGCAAGGGGCTTTCTCCGTAGTAGGTGGAGGAGACACCGCCTCGGCGGTATCCTCGATGGGGTATAGGTCGAAGGTCTCCCATGTGTCCACCGGAGGAGGAGCCAGCCTCGAGTTCTGCGAGGGCAAAGTCCTTCCCGGCATAGCTCCTCTTATACTCGATTAAGGCGGTAGGAGCCATGAAAAACTATCTTTTCGGAAACTGGAAGATGAACATGAACGGGTCTGAGATAGACCGTTTTTTTAAAGATCTATCCTCCAGTTTTCCTGAAAAATCGGAAACGGTAATGGCTATATTCCCTCCATTCGTCTATCTGGAGAGGGCCGTCAAACTTGCGAAATCCATGGGCGTTGCAGATAAGCTCTCCATAGGGGTTCAGAACGTTCACGAGGCCGACAAGGGCGCCTATACGGGCGAGATATCGGTGGAAATGGCCCTGGACTGTGGAGCCGTATACAGCTTGATCGGTCATAGCGAGAGACGTCACGTCTTTGGAGAGTCGGAAGAACGTATAGCGGCCAAGGTGAACGCCTGTTGTAGCCGAGGCCTGAAGACCGTTTTATGCGTAGGAGAGACGCTGGAGGAGCGGGATGGGGGAGTTACCTGGGAGACGATAGAGAGGCAGTTGAAATCCGGACTCTCCGGAGATAAAATCCCGTCCGATTCTATCGTAGTGGCCTACGAGCCCGTATGGGCTATAGGAACGGGACGTTCTGCCTCTCCCGAGGACGCCCAGGAAGTATGCGGGGCCATAAGAAAATGGCTATCAGGTCGCTTCCCCGGTGCCACGATTCCCATCCTATACGGAGGAAGCGTAAAACCGGACAACTCGGAAAGTCTGTTCTCCATGACCGATATAGACGGTGGACTCGTAGGAGGAGCTTCCTTAGATCCTGGATCTTTCCTGAACATGGTTCGATAAAAGAGAAAAAGATACAGGGACGCAATTTTATGTGTCCCTGTATCTTTTTGTTTTTGCCCTAAAAGCAACATAAGATATATTATAGGACATGGCTTCGATAAAGACATGGCCCGATATACCGAGATCCGGGCCATGCTAGGATCAGTCCTGATTTTGCAGCTTCACGTTAGGATGATCTCCCCATATCCTCTCCAGATCGTAGAACTCTCTGCCCTTGGAGCTGAATACGTGAACCAGTAGGTATCCCGCATCTATCAAACGCCACATAGAGCTGGTCTGGCCCTCGACAGTATGAGATACCCCCAACTCGTCTAAAGCGTCCGATGCGGCTTCGCAGAGCGTCTTCATATGGACGTCCGAGTTAGCGGTGACGACCACGAATTCCTCCGCAATGGTAGAACCCTCTCTGACGTCCATTATCGTGACGTCGTTTCCTCTTTTGTCGGAAACGGCTTTGGCTACCGAATCGGCTTGTTTGCTGTATTCCACGAAGGTATCCCTCCCCTATCTGTCTAAATTAGCGATTATCCTGTCTTTGTCGTGTCCCAATATCAAAGTTGCACTATAGGAGGCCCCTCTGTCCTCTTTGACCAGATTTTCCGGGATACCGGAAAGCCTAGCCAAAGCAAGGGCGACATCTTTGGAGTCCTCTCCGGGTTTATGGTTTATAGTGCTGTAGTGAAAGTCAAAATGCTTGGCGTTGCCTACGTAAGCCACCTCTATGCCGTGCTTTTCGAGTCTGGAGGATATCTCTTTTCCAAGCCCGGAGGTACCGTCTCCGTTCAATATAGCTATAGGTCGGTTTATCTCTGACACGAGATCCTCTACTCCCCCTACTTTCGCTTCGTCCTGACCGCTTAGATTCATGGCACTCGAAAGGTCCTGACTGGACGTCAACAAGGTAGATGTCTGAAGCAGATCCGGCGACCAATAGCTAGCTCCGTTTATCATCGCGGCCTTTCCTGGCATGGTGAAAAAGGAAATCCTCTCGGGAGATATGTCTTTTAGGTAACCTATCAGCTGTAAGGCCTGACTCGGAGGTATGTCGGTCTCCACCACGGAGAGAATTTCCTCTGTTATCTCCGGCAAATGGGACATGGTAGAGGGATCATAGAGTTTTTTTAACAGGGCCTTCAAGAATCTCTGCTGTCTCTGAATACGTCCTATATCGCCGAGAGCATCGTGACGAAATCGAACGTACTCGAGAGAGGTCTTGCCGTCCAGATGACGCCATCCCTTTTTGATATTTATGTATAGCCCACCGGCGTTATCCCTATAGTGAAGATTTTTTTGAACGTCGACGTCGATACCGCCGAGAGAGTCCACTATCTTGGGGAAGCTTTCATAGTTTACCGCCAAGGTATAATGTATAGGCATGCCTATCAGGTTGACGACAGTTTCCTTGAGAAGGTCTACCCCGCCGTAAGCGTAAGAATGATTTATCTTCTGAGTTCCATGGTCCCTTATGGTCGTCCTGGTATCCCTCGGGAGGGACATAACCTTTATCCTCTTGTTGTCTATGTCCAGAGTGATGAAGGCTATCGTATCGGACCGATGCACCCCTTCTACATCGTCGACCCCCAAGGCCAGTATGTTTATGCTTCCGGTTTTTTCGTCGAATTGGATTTTTTGCTTTATATCCTGCGCTTCCGGAGAGATCAATCCCTTCAATCGCCAGGCTCCTCCGGCGACAGTGGCGACGAGAGCGACGAATATAAGTAAAAAGATCCTCGTCTTTCGTATCATCGATTTCACCTCTTTTATAAAAACTTCTAAAAACTTACGTCCGAGTCTCCTCCTTGAAATCGCACCGGCGGAGTCCGGTCGATCCGTATTTTCGACCTGGCCTCGCACAGCACGGATGGCACGACAGGACGTGTCCCCGAGGCGATCGAATGGACTAAAACAGGGGCAAGGCCAAGGTGATCTTACGGAAGGCTTGTCTTTTTAAAGGATTCTCATGCTCTATGTGCCGATTCTTCCTTCCTGTAAAGCCTTTTTTTGTCTATAAACTTCTCCACCAGGGGAGGCACTAAATACCTTATGTTCTCCCCTTTTGCGACCCGTTTCCTTATGTCGGTGCTCGATATGGACAAAGAGGGTATGGATAGAGGGACGACCGAGTTCTCCAGAAAGGTGGGAAAGCAGGTCTCGTCTTGGATTTCATCACGATCGTAACCAGGACGACTTACCGCCACGATGGTGCATAATCCGGGAAGATACTCGTGCTCGTGCCAGTTCTCCATGGTCATGACCGCATCTATTCCTGTGATAAAGAAGAAAGAAGCGGTACCCTCGGGATACCAATGGCTCATCTCTCTCATGGTCTCCACTGTATAGCTGGGTTCATGCCTGTCTATCTCGATCCGAGAGACCCTGAAATGATCGTTTTCCAAAGTAGCCAGACAGGTCATCATGTATCTGTCTTCCGGAGACGTGACTCTCCTGTCCTTTTTATGAAAAGAATCTCCGGTGGGGATAAATATAACCCTCTCCAGGCCCAAGGCATGGTAGGCTTCTTCCGCCGCTACCAAATGCCCGTGATGTATAGGATCGAAGGTTCCTCCCATCACGCCGATCTTACGGACAGAGGACATAGCGATTCTCAGTAAGCCCGTTCCGGCTGGAACTCGAACGCGACGTCGCCTATATATATGGTGTCTCCCTCCTGAGCTCCGCTTGCTTCCAGAAGTTCTTCCACCTTATATTGTCTAAGTATCCTCATAAACCTCACAGCAGCCTCTTCTTGACCGAAATCGTATCTGGCGGAAGCTGCCTCTATCCTGGGATGAATCACCCGGAAGCAGCCGGACTCGTGAAGCTTGAGGATCTGGACCTTATCCCTGGTCCTTTTTTCTGGAAGATTCTCCTCCACCGTAGCGAACAGCCTGGTGGTCCCCGTAGGTCTTGGATGTTCTCTGGACAGTGAGACTATATGATCCATGAATTTCTGGACCCCTTCTCCAGTCAAAGCGCTTGTAGCGATAAAGCGGATATCCCTTTGGGAGAAGAATTCATCGGCCTTATCGATCAAATCCCTGCCCGAGTCTATGTCGATCTTGTTCCCCACGACTATATAGGGTCGCTCCAACAGATCGGCGTTGTATGCCCGGAACTCGTCCAAAACGGTTTCCCATTGATTAACGACGCTCTCAAGGGAACCGGAGCTGAGATCCAGGACGTGGACGATGACCCTGGTCCTCTCTATATGACGAAGAAAGTAATGGCCTAGTCCTTTGTTCTGATGAGCTCCTTCGATCAGTCCCGGTATGTCGGCTACTACGATTTTATCCTGGTCTATCCTCATGACTCCAAGATTAGGGGATAAAGTGGTAAAGGGATAATCAGCTATTTTAGGGGTCGCGTTGGATATCGCCGCCAAAAGGGACGACTTCCCCGCGTTCGGGACCCCTACTAAGGCTACATCGGCTATCAGTTTGAGCTCCATGGTTATCTTTCGTTTTTCCCCGTCCTCGCCTTTTTCGGAAAAACGGGGGGCCCGTCTCCTGGAGTTGGCGAAATGGGCGTTGCCCTTCCCGCCTCTCCCGCCTCTGGCCACCAGACAACGGTCACCGGGCTCCACCAGGTCAGCCAGGGGCTCGCCCGTATCTTTGTCGAAGACGATGGTACCACATGGAACCTTTATCACCACGTCCGATGCGTTGGCACCGAATTTTCTGGCTCCCTGTCCATGAGCTCCGTTGTTGGACGAAATATGTCTAGAGTACTCGAAGTCCGCCAGGGTATGCAGATCCGTGGTGGCCTCGAGAAAAATATGGCCACCCCTACCGCCGTTTCCGCCGTCGGGACCTCCTTTGGGAACGAATTTTTCCCTGCGAAAACTCATACATCCGTTACCGCCTCTACCGGCAGCCACCTGTATGGTTACTATATCTACAAATTTCATAGTTGTACCTACCCTCCGGGGTGAGAATGACAAAAAACGGGCCAAGGATTACCTAGGCCCGCTAGAAAGCTGGATAAAAGAACTTACGTTCCTGAGTAGATCACTCTCGACCAAGCAGGAAGCTCTCTTAAACGGCCGGGGTGAGTTCTTCTATGGTGACGTATTTTCTAGCACCCTTGTTCTTGAAACGGACGATACCGTCCTTCAACGCGAAAAGGGTGTAGTCCTTGCCGAGTCCGACGTTAACGCCAGGGTGAAAGGACGTACCTCTCTGACGAACTATGATATTGCCGGCCTTGGCTATCTGACCGTCGCTGAGCTTGAGGCCAAGCCTCTGTCCGCGAGAGTCTCTTCCGTTCGAGCTACTCCCCTGTCCCTTTTTATGGGCGAAAAACTGAAGACTTAATAGATTACGAAGCATCTTCCTGCACCTCCACCAATTGTACATTTTCCGGATAGGTTTCCGCAAGAGCTCTGAAG
Organism: Dethiosulfovibrio faecalis; assembly: GCF_021568795.1. Taxonomy (NCBI): domain Bacteria; kingdom Thermotogati; phylum Synergistota; class Synergistia; order Synergistales; family Dethiosulfovibrionaceae; genus Dethiosulfovibrio; species Dethiosulfovibrio faecalis. The sequence goes on along the minus strand of NZ_JAKGUE010000001.1, from coordinate 326,864 downwards.
CTCTCGCAGATCGTTGCGGCTATCGCCTGGACCTCCGACGACATGCCGTGCCATTCAAGGGCTATCTTTGTGTTTTCCTGGTCTACGCGACTATCCACGGGATTACCTAGGACGTCGGAAAGACCTATATGGAGAGCCTGGACAAGCGTGGTGACCGCGGCACAGACGATATCCTCCCCCGAAGGGGCATATCCTGAATGTCCCTCCACCGACAGAGCGTGTATTAAACCATTCCGTCGGGAGATCACCACCTTGGTCATCAGCTGTCGATAGAGTCGATTCTGACCAAGCTGAAGGGCTGTCTATGCCCTCTGAATCTCCTATATTTGGTCTTGTTCTTGTACTTGAAGACGATCTGTTTCTTGTTCTTGCCATTGGTAAGAACGGTTCCCTTTACCGAGGCTCCCTCTACATGAGGGGTCCCGACCTTAACGTCGTCCTCCGAGCCTACAAGAAGGACCTTGTCGAAGGAGACCTGATCGTTCTCCTCTATCGCCAACTTCTCGATCTTGAGCTCGTCTCCTGGCTGAACTCGATATTGCTTTCCACCGGTTTCGATTATAGCGTACATTATATTTCCTCCTCTCGCTGAGCACGGGTAGCTTAGCTTTTAAAGACCCGTCTCATGCGGTATATCAACAGCCTTTGCATTTTAAGGGAAAGGGCCATACAAGTCAAGGAGACATGGTTTTCACCGAGAACTTGCGCTTTTCGGCACCTCTATTTACTCCGTGGAGGTGGGCGATTCCCCTCGTCTCAAGAGCATAAAGGCATGGGATCTGGCCTCGTCCATATCCAGATCGCCGGAGAGCATCCTTGCTATCTCGGAGATTCTCTCTTCGTCCTCTAGTTCGGATATCTCGCTGTCCATCCCGTCCCTTTTGACGACCAGGTGTACGTCCGCCAAGGCCGCTATAGATGCCTCATGGGTAACCATTATCACCTGGCACCTGCGGGATAGGTCCCTCAACTTCAGACCGGCCAACACCGCGGCTCTACCTCCCAAACCGGCCTCCACCTCGTCGAAAACGACGGTAGGAGGCCGATCCTCCTCTGGAAGAGAGAGTCTTATGGCCAAAAGAATGCGGCTCAACTCCCCTCCAGATGCCATCTTAGAGACCGGTCCAGGCTCGTTCCTTCCCCATGAAAGTCGAAACTCGACCGAGTCCGCCCCGTTAGGTCTGAGCTTTCTCTCCTCTATCAGCCCCACCGAAAAGCGAGCGTCCTCCATAGCCATCTCGTTCAGACATCGATTTACTCTGGCCTCAAGCCATAAAGCCGCTTTTTTTCTCAGCTTTCGAAGTTCCAAGGCCATCCTGGATGCGGTCTTCCTGTGCTCCTCCACGTCCTTCTCCAGAACCTGTCTAAGGTCGTTGCTCTTGGACAACCAGTCCAACTCCTGGTCCGCCTCCCTACAGTAAAGGATGAGATCCTTCAGAGAGGTAACACCGGCTGCCCTTTTAAGCTTTCTGAGGTGACCTATCTTTGACTCTAGCTCTTCTACGCTTTCCTCTATGGCGGATCGACGATCCTCGTCGGAATCGCTTTCGAGTTCGTTTAGGAGAGCTCCATATCCCTCCACGATGGCTTCCATGTGCGGAGACAGGTCGTCGCATCGTTTTCTGGGGAGAAGTTGAGACAAACGTTGGATCAAATCGTCCAACTCTTCCTTGACGCTCCCCGGTTCATCGTTTTTCATCCTTATGACGATTTTACGAAGGTCGTTCAGACGCTCGAGTTCCTCCGACAGCCTTCTGTATTCCTCTTCCCAGAGGGCCTCGCTTTCCTCGGAGATATCCATCTTTCTCCAGCGATGGACGACCTCCTCGGCGCTTTTAAATCGATCTGTAATCGATCTCTGTCGTTGTCTGAGGCTCTGAAGCTCCTTCTCTATGGAGATGGTCGCCTTGACCTGATCCTTTAAGCTTCCCCGAAGTTTTTTCAGACTATCTCCACCGCAGAGATCGAGGATAAACAGCTGTTTATCCTGATCCAGCAGCTCTAACTGGGCGAACTGACTCTGTATGGTGATCAGTTTTTGAGAGACCTCCGAGAGAGCTCCGACCGGAGCCTGTCTGTTTTGAAGGAGCACCTTTCCTCGTCCGTTTTTAACGATCTCCCTTCTTACAAACAGACGCCCGTCCTCCGAACCGTAGAGAAAGTCGGGGGCTTCCTCGTCGAAAAGATACACAGCCTCCACATCTGCCGAGTCGCTGTCGGACCTTATCATGGAGGAAGAGGCTCTCTTTCCGGATGCAAGCTCCAGGGCTCTGACCACACTGCTTTTGCCAGCTCCGCTTTCTCCTGTTATGGCCGTCAGGCCGGAGGAAAACCGAAGGTGACTCTCCCTTATACCTCCTATATGACGTATATGAAGCTCCTCTATCAAGAGATCACTCCTCGCCGTCGGAGACGTAGAAGGTCTGTCCCCACATGAGTTTTTTACTTAAAAGGTCGTAGTAGTCCCTTCCAGGCAGCCAAAGGGTGTCTACCGCCTTGTTTTTGGCCAAACTTATGTCTATCCTGTCTCCCGGAAGTATCTCGTACCCCAATTGGCCGTCCTGTGTGAGGGTGAGGTCACGACTCTCTCCCTTAGGAGAGAGGGTCAGGACGTCCTCCGGACCGAGCACCATGGGCCTGGCATAGAGAGTATGGGCGCATATGGGGGCCATGATCATGCAGGGTACGTGAGGAGGTACTATCGGTCCTCCCGCCGATAGAGCATATGCCGTCGACCCGGTCGGAGTCGAGGCTATTATGCCGTCCGCCCTGAGGACGCTGGTCGGCTTGCCGCAGACCTTGATATCGACCTCCATTACCCTGGCGAGGGCCCCCTTGGTCAGGACCAGGTCGTTGAGGGCGTATAGGACATGCTCCCTGTGATTCGATCGATAGAGTTCGCCTAGCATGAGCTGTCTTCTTTGGATCTGATAGTCTCCGGCGACTATTTTGAGGACGTCGTCTTTCACGTTTTCCCTGTCACCGGCGGCGAGAAAGCCTAGGCGTCCCAGGTTTACTCCGTAAAGGGCTATATGATCGTCCAATACATAACGGGCGGCCCTAAGAAACGTACCGTCTCCCCCTATGACGATCGCCACGGATATGCCGTCCTTCCAGCCTCTGTCGTTTACCGGCATTCCCAACACGGAGGCTTCCATAGGCGGAAGTCTAAACGTTATTCCGTTTTCCGGTGCCCAGCGCAAAAGCTTAATAGCAGTCTCTATAGCCTTCGGTTTCTGGGTATTGACGATAAGTCCCAAGACCTTATTCTGGGTCATCCGTCCATTTCCCCCTCGTGGGCTTTTTCAACCTCGGCTGCCAGGTCAACGGAGAGCGATGGAACCCCCTTAACTAGATAAAAAAGGAATTCTACGTTCCCCTTGGGGCCTTTTATGGGAGATGGGATACAGCCACGAAGCCCCAGGTTCGTATCGGAAGAGATGAAGTCGTTCAGTTCTCTCAGGATATCCAAATGTAGCTTGGACGATTTCACCACTCCACCCTTCCCGATCCTATCTCGCCCTGCCTCGAATTGAGGCTTTACCAAGGTCAAGATCTCTCCGCCGTCGGGAAGGATCCTCTCGAGCGCAGGTAGCAGGAGCCTTATCGAGATGAAAGAGGCGTCCATGACGGCCAGTGACGGCAGAGGCGAGAAATCCTCCGGGACGATGTACCTCGCGTTCGTCCTCTCCATTATGACGACCCTGGGGTCGGTCCTCAACCTCCAATGAAGCTGCCCGTACCCCACGTCCACGGCATAGACCTTTTCCGCCCCTCTGGAAAGCAGGACATCGGTAAAGCCTCCGGTGGAAGCCCCTACATCCAGACAGACCCTACCCTCTGGAGACACGGGAAAAGCCTCCAATCCTCCCAGAAGTTTGTAAGCTCCACGACTTGCCCACTCCGTGCGCCCTTTGGCTTTAAGTTCGACCAGGTCATCCAGGTCTACAGGAGTACCGGCCTTATCCGCGACCTCGCCGTTCAACAGTACCTCGCCGCTCATGATAACGGCCTGAGCTCGACTTCTCGTCTCTGAGAGACCCAGCTCGACCATCCTTTTATCCAGTCTTTCTTTCCGTTTTTTCACCGCAAAAAGACACCGCCTTCTCCAGGGTCATGCCACATATATCCCATTGATCCTCAACCGTCCCATGAGGAAGGAAGGCTTTTTTCACTCCCATACGGTGAATGGACACGTCGGCGTTGAGCTCCGCAGCTCTGGCCGCTATAGCCTCTCCTATGCCTCCGTCCAGATAGCCATCCTCGGCGGTTACCACAGTGCCGCCTCTCAGAAGAAGGGGATCCAGGGTCTCATAGTCCAGAGGGGCGATGGTTCTCAGATCCACCAGGCCAGGAGAAGGATAAAGCCTCCTTATGGCCTCGTCTCTGGCCTGGGCTAGGAAATTCACTGTCTTCCCTATGCCCATATAGGTGACCTCTCCCAGCGAGGGATAGAGTATTTCCGCCTTAAGCCCCTGCACCGATATCGATCCCTCTCGACAAAGAGAGGTAACCACCGCTCCTCTGGGGTACCTTATAGCGGTAGGCCCATCTCTATTCATCGCTTCGGCGATCATGGCTTTAAGATCCACCAGATCTCTGGGAGCCTGAACGACCAGGTTCGGTATCATTCGACACCATCCGATATCGAAGAGTCCCTGATGGGTCTCTCCGTCCTCTCCGACCATGCCGGCTCGGTCTATGGCAAATAAGACCGGTAGATTTTGGAGGCAGACGTCCAGGGCCATCTGATCCATCGCCCTTTGAAGAAAGGTGGAATATATGAAAGCGACCGGTTTAAGCCCCCCTGCCGCCATTCCGGCGGCCATGGTAACCATGTGTTCTTCGGCTATCCCCACGTCGAAAAAACGATCGGGAAAGCTTTCCGCAAAACCGTTGAGCTTAGATCCTTCTTTCATCGCAGGGGTGAGGGCCACGACACGAGGATCCCTTTCCGCCAGATCTCCGATTTCGTCCGCTACGGCCTGACTCCAGCTTTTTGAGGCCTTCTTCAACCGGGATAGGGCGGAAGGGACTCCGTGATAAACGCTCGGCTCCCTCTCTGCGATCTCGAGACCTCTTCCCTTTTGGGTTATGAGATGGATCAGCACCGATTTATCGAACTTCTTTGCGAGGGAGAAGATCAAGTCCATCTCCTCCACCGAGTGTCCGTCGAAAGGCCCCCAGTAATCTATATCAAGGGAATCGAAGATGTTTTCCGGCTTCACCAGGCTTTTTATCTGATCCTTTGCCTTCCCCAAGATGTGCTCAATGGTCTCCCCCTTAGGGATGCCTTTGCAACACTCCTTGATGGCCTTCTTGAACTTGCGGTAGTAGGGATTGGCGCTGAGGTGAGCGAAATGGTTCGCAGCGCCACCGATTCTGGGGCTTATAGCCATGTCGTTATCGTTCAGGACGAATATTACCTTGGTATCCGCTTCCTTGAGGTGGTTCAAAGCCTCGAAAGCCATCCCGTTTATTATGGAACCATCCCCTATTATCGCCACGACCTCGTGATCTTCCTTCAGGAGGTCTCTGGCCTTTGCGTAGCCTAAAGCAGCGGACAGGGATGTGCTGCTGTGTCCCACGTCGAAATGGTCGCAGGGACTCTCGGATCTCTTGGGAAAGCCGCTGATTCCCCCCAGACTTCGGACCGAGTGGAAACGATCCTTCCTGTCGGTCAGTATCTTGTAGGGATATGTCTGATGTCCCACGTCGAATACGATTCGATCGCTGTAAGGATCGAAGTTCCTCAATATCGATACCGTCAGCTCCACCGCTCCGAGGGACGAGGCGAGATGCCCACCGTTTTCGAATACCACGTCAGTTATCATATCCCTGACGTCTTGACAGAGGACGTCTACATCCGCATAGCTTAATCTCTCCAGTTCATCCGGTCCTTCCATGTTTTCGAGTATAGACATGACCGATCTCCTTTCATCTGGTCCGGTGTTCCAGATAGAGGGCCAGTTCTCTGAGGAAGATGCTACTCTCTCCAAACCGATCCAACGACGATATAGCCCGTTCGGTCCTCTCCTTCAGTCTCCTCATAGCGCCTTCCATGCCGAGATCGCTCACGAACGTCCTCTTGCCGTGAGCTTCGTCTTTTCCCAGAGATTTGCCAAGCTCCTCTTGATCGCCCTTCACGTCCAGTATATCGTCGGCTATCTGAAAAGCCACTCCGAGTTCCAGACCGTAGCTCTCCAAAGCATCTAGATCCTCGACACTTCCTCCCGACAGGATGGCCCCTGTGATCAGAGACGTCCTGATCAAAGCGGCCGTCTTCAAGGTAGATATCTCCGTAGGAGAACTACAGCCCTCTTCGGATCCCTCCGACTCCATATCCAGCACCTGCCCTCCGCATATTCCGCCAGGGCCGATCGATCTGGCGAAGTGAGCCACCGCCTTGACAACGTTTCCTCTGGGAATCTCCGAGGAAAGCTCGGTCAGAGGAAGCTCGAAAGCCTGACATAGAAGGGCGTCCCCCGCCAGTATGGCCAAGGCTTCGCCATAGACGACGTGATTTGTAGGCTGTCCTCTTCGGAGGACGTCGTCGTCCATGGCGGGAAGATCGTCGTGTATCAAAGACGCGGTGTGGACCATCTCCAAGGCCAAGGCCATGGGGAGAACCAGGTCGGACGTTCCTCCTAAAAGCTCTGAGGCCGCCATACAGAGCACGGGACGAAGCCTCTTGCCTCCCACCTTGAGAGAGTAGACCATGGCATCCCACATACGAGGAGGAACGCCCTCGGGGCGAGATTTTACCCAATTTCCCATATACATCTCAAAAATCTCTTTTTTATCTTTCAGCTCTATTTTCAGGATATCAGAGTTCACCATCTTTCGTTGCCCCTTCCAATACAACTGGTTCCCGCCCTTTATCGGTAACCATGGATATGCGCTGTTCAGCTTCGGAGAGAAAACCCTTAGCCTCGGAGACCAAGGATACCCCTCGTTCGAAAAGCTCCAGAGAATCCTCCAAAGGAAGTTTTTCCGTCTCCAGTTTATGTACGATTTCCTCTAAAAGGGCCATCTTTTCGGAAAATCTCATATTTACACTCCCCTAGCTGTAAAGAATCGTTGCCCCTTTCGGCTCTTCTATGATACAATGCTCCAGTCGATTTGAACCTATGTAAGGAGGCCACTATATCATGTCTAAGGTGTGCGACTGTTGCGGAAAGGGGCCGGTAACGGGCAACTCCGTAAGTCACTCCCACAGGAAGACCCGCAGGCGCTGGCTTCCCAACCTTCATTCCGTTAGGGTTGATCTCGGTGCCGGTGAGACGAGAAAGCTTCGCATATGTTCTCGCTGTCTTCGTTCCGGTAAGGTTAAGCGGGCCCTCTAGGGGCCCGCTTCCTTTTTAGGAAAAATCCCCTTCATCTTCCCAGGTGATGTAGACCCCTAAAGCCCCCTTCTCAAGGCTGACGGGTACTTCCTCTACCTCAGGCAAGGGCACGTTGCTTACAGCATAGGGAGTCTCTCTCCTCAGAGAGGCTCTCGAGAGAGGCCACTTCACTCCGGAGACCGAAACTCCCTCCGCCTTGTCGGACAGGGCCAGAAGTGACAGTGCCTTAGGCAGCCTTTTGCCTTTCAGGGAGACCGTACAGGACTCCCCTTCCTTCAAGAAAAACATCAGCTCTCTGTGATCGGCTAAGATGACGGGGGTATGTGTGGAGATATCCGTCTCGAAGGCAGTCATCACCAAACTCCAAAGATGGTCGAATCGCCCTCCCCAACATCCGGTTATTATAAGATATCCTGACGGGTCTCGCCTAGACCTATCTACGGCCAACTGAAAATCCGTAAGGTCCTTGTCGGCGGGATGTCGTTCCAACGGGACATTTTTTTTTTGCAGCCAATCGAGGGAACAACAAGATAGACTGTCGAAATCGCCTAGACATAGATCGGGGACGATACCTGCCTTCACGCAGGAATCGGCACCGGAATCCACCGCCCATAATTCTCGTTCGCGGCAGAGGTCTTCGAGCCAGGAAGATATCGGCTTTCTGCCTCCTGCGACCATGACCCTTCCTCTCCGTCGTTCGTGAAGACCCTCTAAAAACAGGTCTACCTGAGGCAGTTCGACGGCGTTTCTCCCCTCGTCATCAGAGATATTCCTCAAGTATTTCCTCCGCCCTTTCTTCGTCGACGTAGATCTCCCTGGGTTTAGATCCGTCTTGAGGACCTATGATTCCCATCTGTTCCATGGTATCTATCATCCTGGCGGCCCTGGTAAATCCTACCCGCATCTGTCTTTGTAACCTGCTGGCCGAGGCGATTCCACTGCCGAGAACGAGCCTGATCGCCTCTTCCAGTCTATCGTCGTAGGAGAAGTCAACGTTGCCTCCTTTTTTGCCATTTTGTTGGTCCTCGAGCTCAACGTATTCGGGATCCCCAAAAGAACGTCGAAGAGAGTCTATGACCTGTAAGGTGGTATCCTCGTCTATAAAAGGAGACTGGATCCTTATGGGTCTCGGGAATTTAGTGCTGGAAAACAGCATATCGCCCTTACCCAAAAGCTGCTGTGCTCCCGTTACGTCGATTATCGTCCTGGAATCGGTCTGTGACGGAAGGGTAAAAGCCACTCTGGCGGGGACGTTGGCCTTTATCAACCCCGTGATGACGTTGACGGAAGGCCTCTGGGTAGCCAATATCAGGTGGATACCGGTAGCTCGAGCCATCTGAGCCAGGCGACAGATAAAATCCTCCACCTCTTTGGAGGCGGTGAACATCAAATCGGCCAACTCGTCCACCACGATCACTATATGGGGCAGCCTGTCTTTCGGGAGCACCTTTTGATTGTAGCCCGACAGCTGACGCACCCTTGTTCTGGCAAAGACCTCGTATCGTCTCTCCATCTCGCGGACAGCCCAACCTAAAGCGTGTATCGCCTTTTGGGGATCCACGATCGGCTTTGCCAAGACGTGAGGAAGTTTTTCGTATATAGCCATCTCGACTCGCTTGGGATCGACCAGTATAAAACGCAGCTCCGCAGGTGTCCTGCTAGCGCACATGGCGGTTATACAGCTCGTGACGAAGACGCTTTTACCCGAACCGGTCGTCCCAGCTACCAGGAGATGAGGAAGTTCCTCTAATCCCACCACCAAGGGGGATCCGTCTACACGAAATCCCAGGGGGAGAGGGAGTATCACGTCAGAATCGGAGAATTCTCCGGATTCCATCACGGAACGGAGCGTCACAGGGCGCCTTTTCTTGTTGGGAACCTCGATGCCTACGTAGGATGTCCCTGGGATGGGGGCTTCCACCCTCAAAGACGGGACAGCCAGGGCAACTGCGATATCCTTGCTCAGTCCAGCGACCTTGCTGACCTTCACCCCCGGAGCCAATTGGATCTGATACTGTATGACAGTAGGTCCCTCGACGGTATGGGCCAACTCGGCGTCCACTCCGAAACTAGAAAGAGCGCTCACTATGTCCAAACCCTTCTGGCGGAGTATCATCGGATCGTTTCTAGGGTCTCCGGTCTCTCCTGGTCCGAAAAGATCCATCGGCGGAGGAAATGGACCGGTAGGATCAGTCTCCTCCTCCGGGAGATCTTCCTCGTCGATTTCGTCATCGTCCAACTCGTGGTCCTCTTCGCGGTAGGCGGGAGATGCGTCGGAAAAGGATCGTTTTTCCTGGTCATCTTTCTCATCGGAGGAGAAAAAATCATCCTCGTCGTCTTCGCAAAGAATCTCTTCTTGACATCCCTCTACGGGGAGCTTCTCTTCCTCCTGGTCCTCATATGGGTCGTCATTGAGACGTTCGTCCGAATTATCGGAGGACACCGTCCTTATGGATATCTCTGGAAGCGGATCGTCTTCCCAGTCCAACGATACGTCTTCGGAGGGGTCGTATCCATCGGAAAGCGGCCTCTTTGGCAGTCTCGCCCTAAACCGAAGTATCATGCCCTGAATCCAGCCGAGAACGGCCTCGAACCTAATTGTAGAGATACCGTAGAGGTAGGCCGACAACACCGTCAAGGAAATACCTACTATCAGTGTGCCCAAGGCTCCGACCCATTCTACCGACAACCCTGCCAGCATGGTTCCCATGATGCCCGGGGTCAGAATTCTGGGCTGAGGACCGGTCATGGACATTATCCCGGTCAAGATGGCCCCACAGATAAAGAGAAGCCCGGTCCCTCCGATCTGCCTTAGAGGGGAGGTTATCTTTCTACCGGTCCCGAGGGCAAAAAGAGAATAGGCCAGAAAGAGCAAGGGTATCACCGTGGATCCTCCGAAAAGACCCAGGATGAAGTCCCCTAAAGACCGCCCCCAAAGTCCGGTCCAAGGACAGACGAGGGTTCCGACCAAGTAGACGACTAGAAAAAAGGAAAGCATGAAAAACAGACGGAGGGCCAAAACTCCTCCGGTTTTCTCGTTTTTTCTCCCCGATCTTCTTTTCTTTCTTCTTATGATCACGCGATCTTGATCCTGTTCGTTATTCAAGGGCATTAATCTGTCGAACTCCCTCCCACGGTTATATTTTCAACTAAAAGGGCCGGTTGTCCGTCCGTTACGGGGACACTCTGACCACCCTTCCCGCACATACCGGGAAGGAATCGAAGATCCGTTCCGACTCCGACGACACGTCGAAGGACATCAGGGCCGTTGCCGGTCAATATGGCACCTCTTACCGGAACGGTCACCTTGCCTCTTTTGACCAGATACCCTTCGGTGACGTGAAAGACGAAATCACCGGAGGTAGGATTGACCTCTCCTCCGCCCATCTGTCTTACCAGCAAACCGTTGTCGACCGCCCCCAGTAGCTCATCCATAGCGATCTCTCCCGGCTCCACGAAGGTATTGCTCATTCTGACCTGAGGGGGCACTCTGTAGGACGACCTCCTGCCGTTGCCCGTCAAGGGGAAGCCGACCCTCTCTGAGGTCTGTCTATCGGTCATATAGGCCTTGAGCACCCCTTTGTCGACCAGGACGTTTCTTCTCGAGGGAGTCCCCTCATCGTCGACCTCAAAGCTTCCGTACAGACCGGGGATAGAGCCATCGTCGACGATCGTGACGGAAGGAGATGCTATGGTCTCTCCTATCCTACCCCTATAAACAGAGAAATCCTTTTCGACTATATCGGCTTCCATTCCGTGGCCGCAGGCTTCATGAATCATGGTACCTCCCGCCTCTCCGGCGAAGACGACGTCCATGGCTCCGGCAGGGCACAGGGTGGCCTCCAACATGGTTTCGGCTGTTCGCAAGGCCTCCGAGGCGATCTCGTCCAGATCGTGTTTCCTTAAAAGACCGTCGATATCGGTCATCTGGGCTACTACCCTCGATCCGGTCTGAAGATATCCGTCTTTCTCGGCCACTACGTTGACGCTGTACATGGAATAACGTCTTTTATCTCTACAGACGGAACCGTCCTCTCGAATTATGAGAACGTTTTTCTCCGAAGACGAAAAAGCTAGACTCACCTGAGCCACCTTGGACGACAGAGATCGGATTTTCCTATCGAGCCTGATCAGTTCATCCCCCATCGCCACAGAGGGCAACACGGGGATTGCCAGTAGACTGTCACCCTCAGGGGCCCTACCTGCGCCGCAACCCCTTAGGGTGGATATCTCTTCCATCACTGTTTTTAAGGCATTTCCATCGGTACCGTTCCTGCTGGCGTATATAGTCTCCTCCCCCCTGAGGAGTCTCGCCCCTATTCCAGAGGAGCTGGAGGAGCCTATGTCCTCCAACCGTCCATCGTCCAAAGTCATATGATGCCCTGAAGAGCTCTGTAGGTAAAGATCCCCAAGAACTATTTCAGATCGGGAACATAGGGAGGACCAATAATCCCTCAATGAATCCATAAAAACAGTCATCGAGATTGTCCTTTTCTATCCTTTTGACTCGGAACGAGAGCGGGCCTCAGTATAGGAGAGATCCCCTTGGGGAGGTAAAATCTACCGTTACCGTAACCGCTCCGGACGGAAAACCAGCCACATCCAGGCAAGACTACATCGAGGCCGACGTGAAAATCCTCCCTGTATTCGACGTAGTCGGGGCCCTCCAGAGAGGCCCAGCAACTCGAACAGGGAAGAGAGAAAAGGTCCTCCCTGTAGGGAGCCAGAAGTTCATGCAATCGATTCTCGGTAGTCCGATGGAAGATCATCTCGTCGGCGGCAAAGGCATCCACCTTTATCCATCCTCGCTCTCCCGCACCGTCTACGACAAACCAGCCTATAGCCCCTAAAGACAGACATTGTCCCGGCTTAAGCACGGTGGAATAACTCTGAAGTTTTTTTTGTGGTATCAGCCCGGTCAGGCAGTCAGCGCACAGCTTCCCTAGCCATGGGTTGACCTCCTTCAATCCAGGCACGTCTACGTAGGTGATAGCGCTATGGCGACTCTTTACCTGGGTTATCCCTAAAGTCGTTCCAGGGAGCCGGGAGATAGTAGGAGTATCGTCCCCCGTCAGTTCGCTCAGAAGAGTGCTTTTCCCTACGTTAGTGGTTCCTAGAAGCAATATTTTACTTCCCGGAGGGAAGGCATCCTCTATCCTATTTCTAAGATCTCTGACGGATTTCCGGTTCAAGGCGGACAGAGGGTATATCCTATGGAGCGGTACCGATAGCCTTTCGGATGCCCAGGAGGCTATTTCTCCTAGAGCGATCCATTTGGATAGGACGTCGCATTTATTTATAACGACGAAAACCGGCTTGTTGAGGTCGGCTACCCAGTCCAAGGCACTGGAGGATATCTCGAACTGACATATGTCCACTACGAGAAAGATTGCGGAACACCCAGAGACCTCCCTGGAGATGTCTCGTTTAATCGAACTGTCCTTTATGGAGGCCTTTTTGAAAACCCCGTAGTGTTTCATCTGAAAGCATCTTTTGCATATTACGTTACCGTCGGGGTCCTTACCCTCCGGAAGATAGCCTGCCCCATCCGGATCGTTTCTCTGAAAACGGGCACCACACCCGGGACATCTCTTATCCTTTAATTCTTCCATGAGGTTCCCCTCCTCGATCTTTCGGATCGTCAATTACGTACCTTCCTTATGGCCCTTCTATGCTGTTCATAGGTACAGGAGAAGATATGACCTCCCGTGCCGTCCGCCACATAGTAGAGATAACCGTGTTCATCCGGCGATAACACCGCTTCCCACGATGCAGCCGAGGGTATGCATATCGGAGAAGGCGGCAACCCCGGTATCCTGTAGGTGTTGTAAGGGGAATCGACCTTCAGGTCCTCGTAGGACACCCTCTTGACGTCTCGTCCATTAAGTTTCAAGGCATAGACAACGGTGGCGTCTATCTGCAAGGGCATCCCTCTTTTTAATCTGTTTTCTATGACCCCGGCGATCACGGTACGTTCCTCGTCTTTAAGGGATTCCCTCTCCACCAGGGATGCCTTTATGGCAAGATCGAAGACGTCTTTGGATGCTTTTGGCATCCGTTTTCCAAGCAAATTCCACCATAGGCTCGAGGCCTGAGAGACAAGAAATTCCGGACTCAGTTCCGGTAGGTGATATGTCTCGGGGAGAAGATAGGCCGCCCTGTAAGCGGGCATGGACGGCAAAAGGTCCACCATCTCTCCGGGGAAAAAGCTCTTGGAAAGCTGGATTTCGTCGTCTCTGGATACGGAATTTTCCTCGAATGGGAAATAGTCGTCCAGTGGAGTTCCGGGAATCAAGGTTATCTTGAACTGCAACGGCTCCTGGTTTAACAGTTGTTCCACGACCCTCCAGCTGGGCCCTGGGATCAGGCTGTAAAGTCCCGGTCTTAGTTTTCTGTCCAGTCCGGATCGGACCATAAAACGAACCAGATTCCCCTTGCTGACAGATATCCCTTCGTCGACGAGATCCTCCGCTATTTGAGATGCCCTCATCCCGGGGGAAATCCTAAAATCAACCGCAGGAGACGAACGGAAGGACATAACACATACATCGTACCACCAATCGGGAAACATAAGCCACAACGTCGCCGCCGATATGGATACGATCAAGGAAACCATACAAAAACATCTAAAAAGCAGCTTCTTTTTTACCTTCATCGGAGCCATCAGTATATAAACATCGCATCGCCAAAGGAAAAGAAGCGGTACTTCATAGACACCGCTTCTTTATAGGCGTTCAACGTCCTCTCTCGACCAGCGAAAGCGGAGACCAGCATCAACAAGGTGCTTTGAGGTAGGTGAAAATTGGTGATCATAGCGTCCACTATCTTAAATTCGAACCCCGGATATATGAACAAAGACGTATCCCTCTCTCCGGAAAGTAAGACTTCAGAATCCACCATGGACTCCAAGGTCCTGACCGATGTGGTCCCTACGGCCACTATTCGTCGTCCTTGAGCCTTCGCTTCGTTTATACGATCGGCTGTATAGGAAGAGATCTGACACCTCTCCCGATGCATCGGATGATGCCTCAGGTCCTCCTCCTTCACCGGTCTAAAGGTTCCCAATCCCACCTGGAGGGTTACGTCCAGTATCTCGACACCCTTTTTCTCTATCCTCTCTATAAGCCCCGGGGTAAAGTGTAGGCCGGCGGTAGGGGCCGCAGCAGAGCCTATTTTGTTGGCGAAGACTGTCTGATAGGCCTCGGGTGAGGCCTTCGAGTTGGTTATGTAGGGAGGAAGAGGTACGGTCCCCACTTCATCTAAAAGAGATGGAACATCCACGTCATCAGGGAAGGTCACAGATCTCAGCCCCTCTGGCCTGATACCGTCCACCTTGACAATGGTCCCATCGGAAAGCTGAACAGAGACTCCCGGTTTCAGCCTTCTACCCGGGCGTACCATAGCCTCCCAGGTCTGTTCGGATAATCTGGAAAGCACCAGAATCTCGGCCTCAGCCTCTCCCTCGACCTTTTTGCCCTTCAGTCGAGCTGCCATAACCTTGGTATCGTTCCTCACCAAAACGTCGTCAGACCTTAGATATTCTACAAGATCGGAAAAGCCCCTGTGATCCAGGCTTCCATCCTCTCTGGAGAGCACCATCAGCCGAGAGCTATCCCTAGGATCTGCAGGGTTTTGAGCTATGAGTTCCTCCGGCAGTCGGTAATCGTAAGAGGATACCTTGAATATGTTTTCTTCCATGAAAAAGAACGAACCTCCAGTTTTTTACGTTACATCCCTATATGAAACAGATCTCTATCGGAGACCGTTCGACGTGACTACCGTACCGGGATAATAGTACTCCACTATCCTTTTGGCGTCCCATCCGGCCAAAGCCAGGGCTCTAGCCCCCCACTGAGATAAACCGACCCCATGTCCCCAGCCCGTCCCCTCTAAGATGAAGGTCCCGTTGGACCGGGAATAACCGCTACTGGGAAAAGGAGATGGATTCGGGGCATTTCGAGTCACGGTTCCTCGCCTCTGATCCAAAAGTTCCCTTTTTTTAGCCGGATCGACCAACATGGCTATCAGCTCTTCCGAGGAGAAAGCTCCCTGTTTGGTCAGAGTCATTATCAAAGACTCTTCCTCTAAGGTCAGCCCCTCGTCCGACCTTGCCGAGTCTTTTTTCGACTTGATCGAATCGAAAGCCTGGCTTTGGGTCCCGGACACTATCTTGAACGCCGTGCTCTTTACGATCTTGCTTCCCACGGCCATACGGAAGCGATGACCGGACATTGTCTTGCTGCCCTTCGTTCCCCTAAGGGTCATCGAGAGCACTCTGCCCGAACCGTCCAGCGAGTTTATCTTAATATCTGTGACGCTTCCGATGGAATAGCCGCCTCTGGCGAGTGCCTTGCCCAACTGAGATCCGCTAAGGCTGATCGACCACCTGGAGTGAGGGGAGTTGGAGGGTACAGGATCCTTCACGGATCGAAGATAGGGAATGGAGCCTCCCCAGACGTCTTCCACTGATGCAGTCGTACCTCCACTGTCTGAGTGAAAGAAGGTCTTGGCCAGAGTCCCCCCGTATTTCACCACCATGCCTTTCGTCTCTCTTACGGCTCGGTCCGTCACAGGATCATGGGCGTTTATCCCCCTATAGGCCTGACAGTGAGGGGTGGCGCATACATCGTACCCCTTGGCTCCGTGACGGCCTATGGATCTCAGGGCGTAGGTCCTGGAGATAATGGCCTGAACCTTCAGCGCCTCCATGGGCCATTTGGGATTGGCCTCCATCTTAAGCACGCCTCTCAGGTAACTCTCTATATCAAGGACGTTTACCACCGATAGCCTGCCGCCTATCGATATCAGAGAAAAAGACCCTAGATAAGGTCTCTTTTCGTATACTATGGGAGACGAGGATATGATCGTCACGGGAGAGACCATGGTTCGCCCCTGGCACATCAAGCGATTTCCTGAAACGGAAAAAGAGAGCGCTTTTTTGCCGGACATAACCGTTCCGTTTTTATCCGACGCCTTTAGCGGAGCTGACGAATAGAGCGACACGGTGGATTTCCCCTCGCCCAACCCCACCTTTATGTCTCTGCTGGCAAGTACGGGAGAGGTAAAAAAAAGGGAAACGAAGGAGATAACCGTCAAAAACAAGACGGTCAGTCTATATCTATTCTGCTTCATTCTGTATCCTCCTCTGTAGGTATGGTCAACTGAGAAGAACGAGGAGGTCGCCGTCCAAGATATTCATAGGTCCTCGCGGTCGCCTTTCTTCCTCTGGGGGTCCTCTCCAAAAGTCCCAGCTGGAGCAGATAGGGTTCGTATATGTCCTCCACGGTTTGAGATTCCTCGTTTAACGACGCAGCAACGGTAGACAACCCGACTGGGCCGCCGGAGAAAAGATCGACCAATGCCTCCAGAATCCTTCGATCCCCGTCGTCGAGACCGAAGCCGTCCAGACCCAACATGGACATGGCTCGTTCGGCAATGGCAGGAGTTATAACTCCGTCTCCCGCGACCTCCGCCACGTCTCTGACTCTCCTGAGGATCCTCAGAGCTATCCTGGGGGTCCCTCTGGATCGACCAGCGATAAGCAAGGCAGCCTCCCCCTCTATGGAGACGTTGAGTACCCCGGCTCCTCTGGATATTATCGACGCAAGCTCTTCCGCAGAGTAGAGGCTTAACTGCTCCACTATTCCGAAGCGGGCCCGAAGCGGCGAGGTGAGCAATCCCAGTCTGGTGGTAGCTCCCACGAGGGTGAACTTTGGAAGAGAAAGACATATGTTCCTAGCCAGAGGGCCCTTCCCCACTATGATATGCAAAGAGAAGTCCTCCATAGCCGAGTAGAGGACCTCCTCGATACTGCTGTTCATCCTGTGAATTTCGTCGATGAAGAGGACGTCGTTGTCCTGAAGGTTGGAGAGTATGGCTGCGAGATCTCCGGTTTTCTCCAGGGCAGGGCCTGTGGTTATCCTGAGATCTCCCCCCATTTCCCTGGCTATGATGCCTGCTAGGGTGGTTTTCCCAAGACCGGGGGGGCCGTAGAACAGAGAATGATCCAACGGTTCCCCTCTCTTTCTGGCGGCCTTGACGTAAATCCTGAGCTTATTTTTTATGGGTTCCTGCCCTGTAAAATCCTCGAGCGACAGAGGACGCAGCGATAGATCGTCGTCTTTTTCGGAGACATCCACTATTCTGTCTTCCATCCGTTCCAATCAACGCACCTCCTAAGCTCCGGAGTTCAGCTCCCTCAACGCCAGCATGATGAGGTCCTCTACACCCAACCCATCGACGGAGCCCCTCTTTTTAGCTATGGTAGCCAGGGCTTCCGAAGAGGACTGCCTCGGGAATCCCAGGGATTCAAGGGCCTCCATAACGGTTTCCGAGTCGGGAACGGCCATCTCCCTCAGGCTATCGGTAGATCCTTCCGGAAGGCCTTCTGACATCTTTTCCTGAAGCTCGAAGCAGATCCTCTCCGCCGTTTTCTTGCCTATACCGGGAACTCCGGTCAAGCTGGAGGGGTCGCCGAAAGAGACCGCCTGCACGACCGCCTCAGCCGTCATCCCTTGTAGTACCTGAAGCGCCAGCTTGCCTCCTATCCCCCTCACAGAGAGCAACCTCAGAAAAACGGCCTTTTCCAGTCCATCCGCAAAACCGAACAGGGTGGGACCGGCATCTGAGAACTGTACGTGACAATGAAGAGAGACCTCTTTCCCCACGCTGCACAGGGAAGAGGCTTTTCTGCTGAGCTGCATCTCGAAACCGAGGCCGCAGACGTCGACGACGGCCATTTGGGTGGTAACATTCAACACGGTTCCGGTAACCATCGCCAACATGGAATCATCTCCTCCCTATAGCGGAAGTAGGCAAAAGGGCCAGTCCCGCCAAGGCGATGGCCAAGGCGTCGGCGGCATCGTCCGGTCGGGGAATCTCCTTTAGGCTCAATATGACCTGGACCATCCTCTGGACCTGAGACTTTTCCGCCCGGCCGTCGCCGCAGACGGTTATCTTCGCCTCCGAAGGTTTCGGTTCCAGAACGAAAAGATCATTTTGAGCTCCCACAAGCAGAGCGACCCCTCTGGCCTGCCATACGTTTTCAGCCGTAGTCGTGTTTCTCCCGAAATACAGTTTTTCCACGGCCATAAAATGAGGGGAGCAGCCGTTTATCTGCTCCCTCAACCCTCTGTAAAGCTCGTCGAGCCTCTGAGGTACCGACATGTCGGAAGGGGTTTCCAGACACCCGAAGGAACAGGCCCTGTACTTACTTCCGATTTGCTCAACTACCCCAAAGCCCATTCGGCCTATTCCAGGGTCTACCCCTAGACAGCGAATCGGATCACTCGACCTGGTCCATGATTTCTTCGGGAATGTCAAAATTCGAGGAGACGTTCTGAACGTCGTCGTGTCCTTCCAGAAGATCCATAAGCTTAAGGATCTTTCTGGCTTTGTCGGGGTTGGTTATCTTTACCGTCGTTTTCGGAACGAGCTGGCTTTCCGCCTCATCTATGGCGAATCCCTTGGACTCCAGATCTTCTTTGACTTCGTCCACGACGGAAGGATCCGTATAGACTACGAAACCTCCGTCGTTTTCCACGTCTTCTGCCCCGGCCTCCAGGGCGGCCTCCATCAGATCCTCCTCGTTCAGGTCGTCCCCCCCGATGTTTATGACCCCTCTGCGCTCGAACATCCAGGCCACACAGCCGGTGGCTCCGAGAGATCCGCCGTTTCGATCGAAGATCATCCTTATCTCAGGAGTAGTACGGTTTTTGTTATCGGTCAGGCACTCCACGATGACGGCTACGCCTTCGGGGCCGTATCCCTCGTAAGCCAGCTCTTCGTAGGTAGCTCCCTCTATCTCCCCGGTGCCTCTCTTTATGGCTCTCTCTATGTTGTTAGAGGGAACACTTGCAGCCTTAGCCCTGTCGAGAGCGGCTTTCAGACGAATGTTGGTAGCCGGATCGCCGCCTCCCTCTTTAGCGGCTATTATGATGGCCTTGATGAGTTTCTGAAACAGGTTTCCCCTTTTGGCGTCCTGTGCGGCCTTCCTGTGTTTGATATTGGCCCATTTCGAGTGTCCTGACATACGATAAATCACCTCGTGCTTTGAATTTCCGTTTCTTTATATACGATCCTCGAAAACTGTACAAGCTTCGGGGAGTTTCCTCTTGTGCTCCGTAATCTTAAATCTCCTGTCGATCTCGTCGGATACTTCACATTTACCGCCTCTGATTATATACTCGTCTATCTGATCGTAGGAAAGCCCCATCTCTTTTTCGTCCGTCTGGCCTTCCCATAGACCGGCAGAGGGAGCTTTCTCCACGATAATCGAAGGTATTCCCAGAAAACGAGCCACCTCCCGGACCTCCCCCTTGGTGAGTTCCGCCAAGGGGAGCAGGTCGGCTCCTGAATCACCGTGTTTGGTGAAGTAACCTACCGTAAGCTCCGCCTTGTTGCTCGTGCCACAGACCAAAAATTTGCGATCCTGAGCCAAAGCGTAAAGAGTAGTCATCCTCAATCTCGGTTTTATGTTGGCGGCGACGAGGCTTTTTTCGTCCAAGTCCAATATTTCGGTAAAACGATCGTATATATCCGATAGATCCACCGAGCTCCATGGCAAGTCAAAGGAATCGATCATAAGATCGGCATGATCACCGTCCTCGGATAGACTGTGACAGGGCATCTTGACCGCCAGCATATTCTCCCCGAAGACTCTTTTGAGAAGAGCGGCCACAACTGCCGAGTCTATTCCTCCGCTCAGCCCGACGATTCCTCCGGCGCATCCGGCATCGTCCATCTTCTCTCTAAGCCAGTCCTCTATGATCCGCACCATCTCTTCTGCCTTTTTTCTCGTTTCTGCCATGGTGTCTCCTCCTTTTATATGGCCCCGCTATTGTATCACATGGCCCAATACGGGAGTGAACGATCCGATACGGGGTCTCTATTATTGTCACCTCAGGGTAGGAGAAAATGGTCCTTCCAAAGTACAGAGGCGCAGAGTGAAGTTCACTCCGCGCCTCTGTGATTCAATGTCGTAGTTCCTATGTCTATTTACCCAAGGTCGCGACCATAACCGCCTTTATGGTGTGAAGCCGGTTCTCCGCCTCGTCGAACACCAGGGAGCGAGACGACTCGAACACTTCTTCCGTGACCTCCTGTCCCTTGTTGGCGGGAAGGCAATGAAGGAAGATTGTCTCGGAATTGCCTGTAGCAGCCATAAGCTCCGAGTTAACCTGATAGGGAGTCAGGAGGGATATCCTCTCCGCCACCTTGTCCTCCTCGCCCATGGAGGCCCAGACGTCGGTGTAGATGGCGTCTGCGTTCTTTACGGCCTTCTTGGGGTCGCTTTCCAAGACTATCTGAGCTCCAGTCTCGGCGGCGATAGCTCTTACCTCCTCTACCAGAGAAGCCTCGGGGAACAGGCTCTCGGGAGCTGCGATGGTGCAGTGCATTCCGACCTTGGCAGCACCGATCATGAGGGAGTTGGCCATGTTGTTTCTTCCGTCTCCGATGTAGACCAGCTTCAGCCCCTTAAGTTTTCCGAAAGCCTCCTGGATGGTCAGGAAGTCAGCCAGTATCTGGGTAGGATGATAGGCATCGGTAAGGCCGTTCCAGACGGGAACACCGCTGTGCTTGGCGAGAGCCTCTACGAGGTCCTGGCTGAAACCGCGGAACTGGATTCCGTCGAACATGCGGCCGAGGACCCTTGCCGTGTCCTGGACGTCCTCTTTTTTACCGAGATGGATATCGTTCTTTCCCAAGAACTCGGGGTGTGCTCCCTCGTCGATACAGGCAACGGTAAAGGCACATCTGGTCCTGGTGGACGATTTCTCGAATATAAGTGCAACGTTCTTATTCTCCAAAAGGTCACCCTTTATGCCCGCTCTTTTTTTCCTCTTGAGATCCATAGAAAGATCGAGAAGATATGCGATTTCACGGGAGGTGAAATCCTTAAGGGTCAAGAAACTACGTCCTCTGAGGTTGATCGCCATTACAAAGCACTCCTTTCGATTTTATGGGCAACGATATTCTCGAAAACCCATCTAGGATTTTAGACGATATGGCTCAATAAGTAAACTCATCTCTTTTTCAAGTTTATGTAGAGGACACCTTCCTACGATCTCCCCTTTTTGAAAAAAGACTATACCCGTAGGAGACCCCGCCACCCCTATATCGGCGTGTCGGGCTTCCTGAGGTCCGTTAACCTCGCACCCCATCACCGCCACCTTGAAACCGTCGGGAAGGTCGACAAGGAGGGGTTTTATCTTGGACAACACAGCCACCACGTCGAGCTTCTTCCTTCCACATGTGGGACAGGATATGATCTCCACTCCCCTGTGCCTCAAATCCAGAGATCGCAGTATCTCGTAGCCGGTCTCAACCTCCAGAACGGGAGAGTCGCTGAGGCTAACCCTGATGGTATCGCCTATTCCCTTGGATAACAGAAGCCCCAGCCCGACAGAGCTCTTCGTTATTCCCGGGATACCGGACCCCGATTCGGTCATACCGACGTGAAAGGGGTATTCTCCATACCTTTCATGGAGGACTCCGTTTGCCTCCAGGGTTTCTCCGACATCGGTCGATTTTGCCGAAAGGATTACATCGTGAAAATCGTGGCGCAACAACATGAGAAATTGTTCTTCCACGGCTAGAGCTAGAGCTAGCCCCCTGTCCCCTCCGGCTTCCTTTACCTGTCTAGGGCTGACGGACCCGCTGTTGGCCCCTATCCGGATCGGGACCTTTCTTTCCCTCGCCATTTCCACGATTCTCTCGAGTTTTCTCGGATCTCCCATGTTTCCCGGATTGATCCTGATCGCAGGACAGCCTTGTTCGAGAGCTTTCTCCGCCAGAGCGGGGTCGAAGTGTATATCGGCCATCAATGGGATAGGACTGAGTTCCACCAATTTCTTGAGATCGTTCTCCTGATCCATAGCCGGGAAAGCGACCCTGGCCATCTCGCATCCGGCCACGGAAAGCCTCCGAAGCATATCGAGACATGCCTCCCTGTCGCTGAGAGGGGTCTTCAGCATACTCTCCACCCTTACCGGGTTATCCCCACCGATTCCGAGAGAACCTACCGATACAGGTCGCGACATAAAAAACCACCTTCCTACCTGGCAAGCAACCTGAGGATATCCTGCCACGTTATAAAGGCGATCAACCCTATCAGTATCACGAAACCAGTAAAATGGACATACCCCTCTACCTTTTCGGGTAATTTCTTCCCGGTCAGGATCTCCCCTAGTATAAACACTATCCGACCTCCATCCAAGGCAGGAAAGGGAAACAGGTTGACGATCCCGAGGTTCAAACTGATTATAGCCAGAAAGGAGAGCAGAGCCCAGCCACCTTGTTTCGCGGCCTGTCCCGCCATGGACGCGATACCGACGGGGCCGGATACGTCTACCTGGTTCTGACCGACTATCCAGGAAAACAGTCCTCTCACCATTGCCAAAGTCATGGCAAATGTGTAGGAAATAGATTTCTTCACGCTCTCCAGAGAAGAAAACCTGACCCTCCCGGGTTGTATACCCAACAGAGGATAACCGGTCGCGGGATCTTTAGGGACTGACAGCGAGAGGGAGAAGATCTCATCTCCTCTCTCTATCCTCAGGACCAGAGGCTTTTCCACATCGTGGGTTCTTATCCTCTCCGCCATGGACGGCCAGTTCTCTACAGCTTCACCTCCGACGGATAGCACTAGGTCGCCTGGCATCAGTCCAGCCGACTGCGCCGGATATCCATCCATAACAGTTCCGATTTTAGCCCGTTCCATATCGAGGATTCCGTGTCCCCACAACAACAGGGCAGTTAGAAAAAACGCCAATAACACGTTCGACAGGGGACCTGCAAACAATATCGCAAGGCGGGAGGACGGAGACTTCTCGTTGAACCCCATTCCAGGGGTCACTATCTCGTCCTCGTTGTCCTCCTCCATACCGGCAAGACGTACGAACCCTCCTATGGGAAAAGCCCTTACGGACCAAAGGTTCCTCTTCCCTTTGAAGCTGTATATCGCTGGCCCCATTCCGAAAGAAAATTCGTGGACCTGTACGCCGCAGGCTATGGCGGTTCTATAATGACCATATTCGTGTATTACGACGCATACGGCTATTATGAATACAAATGCCAGGATATCTACGATCATCGCTTCACCTCCTAAAGCAGATCGAACGGGCCTTATCCCTAGCCCATTCGAGTATTTGCAGCTCGTCCTCGAGGTTGGAGCCTTCCCTCCCATCGTAGAGGTCTATGACCTTGGCTATTATCTGCCAGATATGGGTAAAGGCTATGGCTCCCTGAAGAAAGGCTTCGACAGCCACCTCGTCGGCCCCCACCAGCACCGTGGGATAGCTTCCTCCCATACGAGCTATATCCAGACATAGATGGTACCCGGGGTATCTATCCCTATCGGGGGAGAAGAAAAACAAATTCCTTCCATCCATGGTCAAAGGCTCAATACCGAGCGGCTCCAGAGGAAGCCTCTTTGGGTATCCCAAAGTGCTCAACGCCGCCAATCTCATGTCGGGAGGAGCCATGAGCATCTTCACCGCCCCGTCTACAAACCTGACGGCTCCATGTACCGACGATCCAGGGTGGATATACCCCCTTACCCTGTCGTGAGGCAACCAGAAAAGTCTCATTGCCTCTATGATCTCTATCCCTTTGTTTATCATGGTAGCGCTGTCGACGCTTATCTTCCTTCCCATGTTCCAAACGGGATGAGCGACGGCATCGGCGGGAGTTATAAACTCCATATCGCTCAGAGGCGTATAGAGGAAGGGTCCTCCCGAGGCCGTCAAGGATACCTCCGAGACTGAGGAGAGGTCCTCCCCTGCCAGACATTGCCATACGGCGTTATGTTCGCTGTCGAGAGGCCTTATCTGGTCTCGAGAGGCGGACGCCATAACCCATTTCCCTGCCACCAGGATGCTCTCTTTATTGGCTAGAGAGATCGTCTTGCCCTCCTTGAGAGCTTCCTGAAGCGCGGGAATACCGTCCGTTCCTGAAGATGCTACCACCACGTGATCGACCGTACCGGAACGGACCATCTCTATAAGGGCTTCCGGTCCCCCTAAGAACTTAGTACCGGTGGATGACTTGGGAAGTCTACCTCTCGGAATTTTCGACAGAACCGCCATCTCGGGGCGAAACTCTCCAGCCAACGCCTCTAACTTGGAGATGCTTTCCCCTGCGGCAAGTCCTACGACGTTGAACTTATCGGGATAACTCCTACAGACGTTCATCACGGAAGACCCAACGCTTCCGGTACACCCTATTATAGCCAGGTTCAACGGAGTAATATCGGTCATCTCCAAGCAACCTCGAAGACGAAGTAGACCAGGGTCAAACTGATGAGAACGCTGTCGAATCTGTCCAACATTCCTCCGTGTCCGGGAAGTATCTTTCCGGTGTCCTTGACGGAGGCCTCTCGCTTCAGTATGGATTCGCAAAGATCGCCCATTTGGCCAGCTATCCCGCATATCAATCCCACGATCAGGAGAGGGAACGGAGGGAAGCTTCTGACATAGGCGATGGCGGAAGCCATCAGGAAACTGCCGGCGACGCCACTGCAAAAGCCCTCCCAAGTTTTATTAGGACTTATGTTGTCGCAAAGTTTATGCCTTCCCCAGAGGGTTCCCACCACATAGGCGGATACGTCGCAAGCCCAGGTGCACAGGAAGACCGATAACAAGAGGATCTTGCCGTATGGCCCCCCTCTAAGTACCACGGAAAAACTCCAGGGCAGGACGACGAAGACCAATCCTGCCAAAGTCCCGGCCCCGTTTTCTATTGCAGTACTTACCCTTGAATATTGGCGTCTCAGCATCTCTATGGAGAGTACGGCTATAAAAGCCAAAGCCAGCGAGACTAGGACCACGTGGGATTCCGCATGTCCCAGTCCTACCGCCATAAGGATAACAGCACCGAAGATAAGTCCGATCCCCTTGGATATCTTCAACCTCTTGGCAGCTAACTGGTAAAACTCATCCAAGGATATAATTCCCACGAGGGTTACCATGACTCCCCACAGCCATCCGCCATAGGAGACGCCGCCCAATATGGCTATAACGATCAGAGCGCCGGATAGACTTCGAGTCAGAAGCTCTCTGCCCTTCTTATTTAAGCCCGCCATAACGTCTTTCCCTATTATTGAAAGTATTCAAGGCTTCGTCCAAAACCTCGGGGGTAAAATCCGGCCAGAGAGAGGATGTGAAAAAAAACTCGCTGTAACTGCTCTGCCACAGCCAGAAATTACTCAACCGGAGCTCTCCGCTGGTACGAACGATAAGGTCCGGATCGGGGACCTCCGGCAGATAAAGATTGGAACATATAGCGTTCTCCGATATCGGATCACCTGGATGTTCCTTCACGAAACGGTTTACGCTATCGACGATCTCCTGTCTTCCTCCGTAGTTGAAACAGGCTATGAGGGTCATCTTTTCACAATCGGAAGTCTCGGCCTCGGCCGCGTCCATCGCCTGGACGACCGACTCAGGCAGACCTTCTCTTCTACCGGCAAACCTGACCCTTATATCCGCTTTGACCAGATCTCGGAGTTTCTTACGGGCGTAATAGCTGAAAAGCTTCATCAATCCCTTTATCTCGACGGGAGGACGGTTCCAGTTCTCGTTGGAGAAAGCGTAAACCGACAGATATCGGATGCCCCTGTCTTTAGCGGCATATACGATTCTCTCGAGGGCATTCACTCCCGCTTTATGACCTAAAAGACGGGGAAGTCCCCTTTTCTTCGCCCACCGTCCGTTTCCATCCATTATGATCGCTAGATGAGCGACCTTGTTGTCGATTTCAGTCATGGCATCCTCCAGCCTTCAGTTCGTCCAAGCGACGGCGAACTTCAAGGATATCTCTCCACGTCAGGGCCTTGGGGCTGTTTTTCTTCCGAGATTCATTCCTCAAAAGATAGCTAGGATGGAACATCGGCATTACATCTATGCCCTTCCATGAAAACCACTGACCTCTCAACTTGGTTATCCCCTCGGAGGTTCCCAAAAACCATTTCATGGGGGTGTTCCCAAGACATACTATTATTCGAGGATTTATCACAGCTATCTGAGCCTCCAGGAATCTTTGGCAGACCATGGTCTCCTCCACCATAGGAGTCCTGTTCTTAGGCGGCCTACATTTGACCACGTTGGTTATGTAGACCCCCCTTCTCTCTATTTTCGCCGCTTCCAGTATTTTATCCAGGAGTCTACCGGCCCTGCCGACGAAGGGAATCCCCGAACGGTCCTCATCCTCTCCGGGACCCTCCCCTACAAACATCAGGGCCGCATCCGGCGGCCCTTCTCCCAGAACTGGCTGAATCCTTTCCTTACATAGATCGCACCTTCGACAGGAGAAAACCTCATGGCTGAGTCGAGCCAAAAGCCGTTCCTGCAGAGGGAGGAGCTTCCGTAAATCAGACACCTTTCGACACCACCTTGTCGATATTAACGTCGACCCTCCGGACCTCTAGACCACATAGAAATTCGACGGTCAGTTTCACCCTTTTCGAGAGAAATCCGGCGATAGAGAGGAGTGGTTGGGAGCCCAGTATGACCGATAGAT